>JAZDIY010000244.1:0-3832 GCA_043804445.1 Chloroflexota bacterium
AGAGGGGGAAATATTTTGATAGGGGGACTCCGTCCCCCCTTAAACCCCCGGTAATTTGGAAGCGCCGCTGTCCCCTGGTAATTTGAAGGTATCGCCTCTCCCTGGTGCTCGGCAACAAAGGCCCCGGCGGGTAGCTAAACCACCGGGGTGATGTGCTATAATGGCGGTGGCTTCTGGAGAGGTGCTGGAGTGGTCTAACAGGCGCGCCTGGAGAGCGCGTGTCGGGTTTCCCGACCGTGGGTTCGAATCCCACCCTCTCCGCCAACCCTTTTATCGGCCGGTAGCCCTGTGTCTCCCCAAACAAGAATCCCCTCTCCCGGTGGGGAGAAGGGATGGGGAGTTAAAGCCTGAAGGTGGTTGGCTAGCTGCCGGCCAGGGCGTCGTGCCACCAGAGCAGGTCCAGCGATGAGAACAGGCCGGCCCCGTCAACACGGTCCCAGTTAATCTTCCGGGCCGTGGGCAGGCCTAGGGCGCCTTTCAAGACGGAGGTCTCCCGGACAAAGCCGTTGGGGTCGGCGATGGCCAGGGTGCCTTCCATCTGCACCAGGGCCACCGGTACTGCTTCCTGATACAGGGCCCGCATCACCCGCCGCACGTCTTCCCGGGCCCCGGCGCTGGTCAGGGCCGGCGCCCCGCTATCGTCGATGGTGAAGCGCACCTGCACCAGGTAACCGTCCGGGGACTCGTTGACCATGACCCCCTGGACCTTGGGTACCTGGCGCTGCCAGGCGTCCCCTAGCTCAGCGTGGACGATAGCGATGATATCCCGGTGGGTATATGTCTGGGCGGGGAGGGACGAGCCGGCCGGTGCCGGTGTCCTGGCCACCAGCCCGGCGCTCAGCAGTGTGGCTACCATGGCGGCCGCCACGGCCACGTAGAGCACCCACCGTGTTATGGAGCTGTTCTCTCTTGGGTCTGTCTTTGTAATCATCTTTACCCTCGCCGGCGGGCCTCCCGGCCGGTTGTGATAATCATCCGTTTACCAGATTACCGGCAAACCGGGGCGGCTTAAAGGGTGTTACCCCCGATATCCGCTGAGTGATAACCCGTAAATTACCGCCGCAGGCAGTCTGGCCCAATCACTTTACATAATATCTTACACTCAGGCCGGCGGGGTGGCTAAATTGTCAGCCATCAGGCGCTATGTTAGAATAACATTGTTTTGCCTATGGAAAGTAACGATACCAAGTACTGGGTGGGCTTCAGCCTGATACCCGGCATCGGGCGGGTGCGGCTGGCCCAGCTGGAGGGCTACTTCGGCGGTCTGGAGGCGGCCTGGCAGGCTGGCCCGGCCGACCTGGGGCGCGCCGGCCTGGATGGCAGGTCGGTGAGCGCCATCACTGCCGGGCGGCCCCGCATCTCCCTGGAGGCCGAGATGGCCAAACTGGGGAGCTACCACGTTACCGTGCTCAGCTGCCGTGACCCGGGCTACCCGGCGCGGCTCAAGGAGATATACGACTACCCGCCGGTGCTCTACCTCCGGGGGGAGCTCCTCCCCGGGGACGAGTGGTGCCTGGCGGTGGTGGGTACCCGCCGGGCCACGGTCTACGGCCGGCAGGTGACCGAGGAGATTACCGCCGGCCTGGCCCGGAGTAAAATCACCGTGGTCAGCGGTCTGGCCAAGGGGATTGATACCGTGGCCAACGGCAGTGCCCTGGAGGCCGGTGGCCGGAGCCTGGCCGTCTTTGCCTGCGGCCTGGATATTGTCTACCCCGGTGAGAACGCCGACCTGGCCCGGCGTATCATGGAGCGGGGGGCCCTCATCAGCGAGTACCCGCTGGGCACCCGGCCGCGGGCGGAGAACTTCCCCCGGCGCAACCGTATCCTGAGCGGGCTGAGCCTGGGGGTGCTGGTGGTGGAGGCCGGGGAGACCAGCGGGGCCATGATTACCGCCCACCTGGCGGTGGAGCAGAACCGGGAGGTGTTCGCCGTGCCGGGGAGTATCCTGTCTGCCGCCAGCCGGGGCACCAACCACCTCATCCAGGAGGGGGCCAAGCTGGTGCGGGACTACGGGGACATTCTGGAAGAGCTGAACCTGACCGCCGTGGCCCGCCAGATGGAGCTGAAGGAGATTATGCCGGCTACCGAGGGCGAGGCCGGGCTGCTGAAATGGCTGTCGGCGGAGCCGGTGCACATTGATGAAATCTGCCGCTCCAGCGGGCTGTCCGTCCCGGCGGTGAGCAGTACCCTGGCCATGATGGAGCTTAAAGGGATGGTCAAGCAGGTGGGCGGCATGAACTACGTGCTGGCCCGGGAGCTGAGACAGGAATACAGCGTTGCCGTAGAATAGACATGATGAAAGAGAACCTGGTAATCGTCGAGTCACCGGCCAAGGCCAAGACCCTGGGCAAGATCCTGAAGGGCTACAAGTTCGAGGCGTCGCTGGGCCACATCCGGGACCTGCCCAAGAACCGGCTGGGGGTGGACACGGACAACGGTTTTGCCCCCAAGTACGTGGTGCCCCGGGATAAAGGCAAGACGGTGAAGGCGCTCAAGGAGGCCGTTGAGGCGGCCAAGACCGTCTACCTGGCTACCGACCCCGACCGCGAGGGGGAGGCCATCGCCTGGCACATCTACCAGGTGACCCGCACCGACCATAAAACGTACCGCCGGGTGGTCTTCCACGAGCTGACGGAAGAGGCGGTGACCCAGGCCTTCAAGCACCCCCGGACGATTGATAACCAGCTGGTCAACGCTCAGCAGGCCCGGCGCATACTGGACCGGCTGGTCGGCTACAAGCTCAGCCCGCTGCTATGGCGCAAGGTCAGGCGGGGGCTTTCCGCGGGGAGGGTGCAGTCGGTGGCCCTGCGCATCGTGGTGGACCGGGAGCGGGAGATCGAGCAGTTCGTGCCGGTGGAGTACTGGAGCATCGAGGCCGAGCTGGCCAAAGCGGCGGCCGCGGACGGCACCTTCCGGGCGGCCCTGGTGGGCTACGCCAGCGGCGGCAAGCTGGAGTTGCACCGGCAGGCCGAGACAGAGGAACTGGTCAAGGAGCTGGAGTCGGCCGTCTACAAGGTGCTCAAGGTCAAGACCAAGCCGCTCACCCGGCAGCCGGCCCCGCCTTTCATCACCAGCACGCTGCAGCAGGAGGCCTGGCGCCAGCTGCGCTTCACCGCCAAGCAGACCATGGCGGTGGCCCAGCAGCTCTACGAGGGCCTGCCCGTCGGTGAGGAGGGCAGTGTCGGCCTGATTACCTACATGCGCACCGATTCCACCCGAGTCGCCCGCAGCGCCATCGCGGAGACGCGGGAGTTCATCGCCAGCCGGTACGGCCCCAAGCTCCTCCCCCCCCACGCCCGCGCCTTCACCCGGGTGGTCAAGGGGGCCCAGGAGGCCCACGAGGCCATCCGCCCCACCCGCATCCACCGGGAGCCCTCGGTGGTGAAGCCGTACCTCAACGGCAACCAGTTCCGGCTGTACGAGCTCATCTGGAAACGTATGGTGGCCAGCCAGATGGCGGCGGCTGTCTTTGATAACACCACGGTGGACATCGAGGCCAGGCAGCGGGGGGCTTACCTCTTCCGCACCTCCACCTCGGTCAACCGCGACCCCGGCTTTACCGTTCTCTACAGCGAAGGGAAGGACGAGGCGGACAGGGAGAACGGGGACGTCTCCGCCCTGCCCCCGCTGGAGAAGGACGATGAACTCAATCTGCTCGGCCTTTTCCCCGAGCAGCACTTTACCCAGCCCCCGTCCCGCTACACCGAAGCCAGCCTCATCAAGACGCTGGAGCAGTGGGGCATCGGCCGCCCCAGCACCTACGCCCCCACCCTGTCCGTCATCCAGGACCGGGACTACGTCAGCAAGCAGGGGGGGAGCTTCCACCCCACCG
>JAZDIY010000245.1:0-3541 GCA_043804445.1 Chloroflexota bacterium
GGAGGAGCTTGGGGTCGTAATTATCCCAGCCTTCAAACTCCCCTCCCTGGTAGTTCCTTACCGAGGCGATATCAAGCCTCCGGTAGGCCCACAACAGCTCGTTCAGCCCGTATTTTACCTTCCGCTCGTAGTCCTCTTTCCTGTCTTCCAGCCATACCCTCCGCATTTCCCGGAAGGTCTCCTCCAGCCTTTCCGGGTGGGCTACTTTAACCCCCTGGCTGCCCTTGACCACCATCGCCTTGAGCTTCTTTGAGCCCATCACCGTGCCGACGCCGGTCCGGCCCGCGGCCCGGCCCATCGGGCCCATAATGGTGGCAAACCTGACCAGGTTTTCTCCGGCCGGGCCGATACAGAGGAGGCCGATACCGGGGGCTTTACATTCCTGCTCCAGACTGGATATGGTTGGCACGACATTTTTGCCCCAGAGGTGAGCAGCGTCCCTTATCTCCACCTTGTCATCTTCGATCCAGAGATAGACCGGCTTGTCGGACTTACCCCGGATGATAATCTGGTCATAACCGGCGTATTTAAGCTCGGCACCAAAGGTAGCCCCGGTGCTGGCATCGCCCAGAAAACCGGTAAGCGGTGATTTGGTGGTAACGGTGAGCCGGCTGCTGCCGGCCACCAGGGTGCCATTGCAGGGCCCGACCCCGATGATGAGCGGGTTCTCCGGGGACATCGGGTCTGTCTCCGAGGTCACTTCATCATACAGCGTCCGGATATTTAACCCCCGGCCGCCAATAAAATCCTGGGCCCACTCCTGATTGAGGGGCTCTTTATCGATTTCCCGTGTGCTCAGGTTGACTCTCAGTACCTTGCCTGCCCAGCCGTACATTTGCCGCCTCCTGATTTATCTCATTACCGGGATGGGGAAGCGGCCGATGCCAGCTTCCATGTTTAAGATAGCCGCTTCGTTTAGCGTCTTCAGACTTAATGCCTGCGTGGGACACCACTCCACGCATCTGCCGCAAAGGTCACAGTCCGTCTTCAACGCCGGCAGGTAAACGCCCAAATCGCCATTGGTCAAGACCTGAATGTAGGACTGGCCGGGGTTATATACCCCTTGCTTGGTTACCGAGCAGACCAGCTCACAGATGCGGCAGCCCGTACAGAGCTTACCTTCTACCATAATTGTCTTATCCATAGTCCCCCTTCTTAATCCGCCCCGGACAAAGAGGCGCCCTACCACGACCTGAGGTAGTGGATTTCGGCCTTAAATTCAGCCAGCTCCCTATCCACTATGTCCCGCATGGACACGATGCCCTTCAGCTTCTGGCCAGCCACTACGGGGAGATGTCTTATCCGCAGCTGTCTCATCACACTGGCGGCATAATTCAAGCCGTCATCAGGGGTGGCTATGGCCACATCCCTGGTCATCACACCCTGAACTTTGGTCTTGTCGATGTCACCGGAGCGGAGAGAAACTTCCTGCAGTAAATCCCTCTCGGAGATAATGCCCAACAACCTCCCCTTACCATCGCAGACCGGCATGGCGCCAATACCGTGCTCCACCAGCTTCCGAATGGCCGCCAGTACCGTTTCTTCCGGCCCAATAGTAATCAGGGGACTGCTGTTCACTTCCAAATAATCACTGATTTTCACACTACACCCCTGTAAGACAGGCAGCGCTATTACTGTAATGATTATACAATACCCGCTAGAAAATCAAAATAAGGGGCACCACGATGGCCACCAGCCCGGTAAAGACCACAATGAAGAGGAAGAGGTTGTACCTGGTACTGTAATTGCTCAAAAGAGAGGCATCATAGTAGCCGGCCACACCCTGGTCCTGGTACATCTTCAACAGGCCATTTATCAGCTTTGTCCTGGTCTGCTTGCCCTTCAACAGACCGATCTCTACCACGAAGTTTACCGCGATCACCAGAGCCACGAAGGTAAAAAACACGATCCACGTCGTCGCATCATGGTCTGGCCCCGAGGAAACCCCCGAGTTAACGCCTAGCGCCAGCAGGTTAAGCAGGATGGCCGCCAGGATAAAAATCGTGTCGGTACGGGTGTTCTGCTGCAGTTCGGTAATGATGTGCTCGTGTACTCGTTCAATCATATTGCCTCCTGAAGTGGATTGCCACCACCATCTTTCTCACCGAGCCAGGGTGGGAAATTTGAGTTTACCGTTATTGCTCCGGTTTGTCAATAGCCCGACCAGCCGCCGGCGCCCCGGGTAAATACAACTGCCATATTTTAAACATACCAGGGTGGAACAACCGGCTAAAGAACCCCCTCCACCGCCCGCGTCCGGTCGCCCCGGATAAACACCACCGATAGGCGGCTGCCCTTCCCCATCCTGGCCAGGGCCTGCTCCAGGTCAGCCGCTTTAGCGATAGGCTGCAAATTGACCTCGGTGATGATATCGCCCGCGGCCAGCCCCAGGCGCTGGGCCAGCGAGCCGGGCCTCACCCCACCCACATAGGCACCGAGGGTTATCCCCGAACCCTGTTTGGCGGTAATCCGGCTGGCATCGGCCACCGCCGCCCCCAAAGAGGGCTGCTGGCCTTGCTTCAGGGCCTGCTCCAGACGGGCCCGGTCAAACCCAACCACCGTCTGCCCGTCAATCACCGTCACCGGTACCCCCATCTGCCCCGTCCGGCTGACCAGCTCCTGGGCGGCCGAACGGTCAACGGAAACATCGCGCTCCTCGAAAGCCACGCCCCGCTGTGAAAGAAACTCTTTCACCATGTGGCAATAGGGTCAGGTGGGGCTGGTATAGACCAGTACTGCCATGACCGAACCTCCCCGGTACTCAACCAATCACAGTCTGAGGCGGGCCAGCTTGTCCTCCACCAGGTACAGCCGGCCGTCCTCAAGCGGCTGGATAAGGGCCGCTTTAAGCATGGCCTCGATAGCATACTTCTTGTAGTCCCGCCGCCCCATGAGAAACCGCAGCAGCCCCCCTTGCGGTTGCAGCCCCAGCTGCTCCAGGGTCACCGCCGAGGCCGGGCTGGTGGCCCCGTACGTCTGAAACACCTTGATTACCTGGCGCACCGCCCGGCGTACCCGCCACTGGGGCAGGATAATCACGGCGAAGACGAAGGCTACCGCCAGGGCCAGCCATAAGATACCGTTTCCCACCGCCCCCAGTGTAAACCAACCCCCCGCCGGGGGTCAAGCCGCTAGCTGCCGTGCCAGTGCCCGGAGCCGGCCCCTTTCTTCTCCTCAGTCCCCTCCGGTGCGGTAACCACCTTCTTGAGGTCACGCACGTAACCACACTGGATACACTCCTCGTACCAGCCGTACTGGTCACGGTCCAGCCGGATATCACCATTACACCGCGGACAGCTCTTCAATCTTAGCATCCTCCCACCCCCTTTCTGGAGGCATCGCTTCAAATTTAATGCCGGGACAATCTTTTACGAAGTAATTCTAGCCCCGGGGAAGGTGCCTGTATGCGACTTTTGTCTCATCCAGCGGCAAAGGGAAGACGGCAACCGCCGGGGGTGTGGTATAATCAGGCCATGAAACCAGAGGTGATGGCCATACTGGTCTGCCCGGTGTGCCGGGGGGGGCTGGAACTCAGCGTAAC
>JAZDIY010000246.1:0-2597 GCA_043804445.1 Chloroflexota bacterium
ACCAGGATAACGGTCAGGATGAATAAGCCGGATTTCTTAGCCATTTGCTACCCTCATTGTTATTACTGCTATTCTATCATAGTGAAGGCGTTTGGTGTGTGGATTTGAACTAACGAACAAAGGCTGATGAGGACCAGTTCCGTTAAAAATAGTCTCTCATTAAGCGGTTGACCCACTCAGGAACCCGGGCTTCGGGACGGCTGTCATAGTCAGGATAATACGGTTTAATGTCCAGTACGGGGGTACCATTAATGGCGTCAAGCCCCCGGACCAAGAGGCGGCAACCGTCCATCTTCACTAATCGCACCGAGGTTATACCAATCGGGTTGGGCCGGTGTTTTGATCTCTGCGAGAGAATCCCAACCTCGGGCATGTCGTTCCGGTTCTGAGGTCTTCTGGCCAGTACGGTCGGGGATTTTGCCTGGTGCATCCAGAAAACTATGACAACATGTGAAAACTGGTTAAGTCCTGATAACGCCGGTATGAGGTCTTTCCGGAAGACTAGGCCCGATTCTACCTTGGCCCAACCCGAGTCAATCGGTGCATCGATACTATTCTCCACGTATCCAATCGGTTCTATGTTTATCGGCATTACTCAACCTCCGGTAGAGGCTCAGTAACCTTTTGTCCGGTGTCTACCACCAAAGCTAGAAGCCCAGCCAGGTAAAGAGCCGCCCCTCATACAGTCTGATTTGAAGTAAGATGTCAAACAGACCATAGATGACGGCCGTCAGGACTACGGCGGTGATTACGGAGGTAAGCCATCTGGTGCCTTGAAACTTCATATAGGCCAGTGTGAACAGGGGGATAACCGCCAGGAAACCGATTAGATAGATAGCCAGGGCAAAGCCGACAATCCAGGCCCCGTGGACCAGGTAGCCCCCCCAGCCGCTGGGTTCAGCCGCGTCCAGGCCGGTATCCTCATCCACCTGTACTTTCTCCGGGGCGCCTCCCCCCCTCATTTCCCGGAACAGCTGCACTGTCCCCAGCAGGGTAATAAAGCCGGCAAACATCAGGGGGAGCAGCTTGGCGGACAGTGTCTTGAAGCCCAGCGAGTCGACAATGGTCGCTATCATGACGAGGAGTACGACCATGAGGAAATACGAACTGCCCTTAATTGCTTTTAGCTGGTTCATGCCGCCCCCGCCCTGTTCAGCCGCCTGAGCAGAATCTTGACCGGCTTATTGAGGACGACCAGCAGGATAAGGGCGATGAGTATCAGGCAGATGGGCCGGCCAATGAAGAACAGCGGGCCACCGATGGCACGGGCCAGGAAAAAGTAACGCTCGAAAAGCACGCCGAGAACATACCCCAGCAGCACCGCCGGCCGGTTGTAGTTCCACTTTCTCATGGCCAGCCCCACCACCGTAAAGACGAGGGCCAGGACGATATCAAGGTAATATTCGTTGACGGCGTAGGCCCCGACGAAGGCGATGACGATGATAATCGGGCTCAGTATCCGGGCCGGGATAAAGGCCACCTTGGCCATGTAGGTGGCCAGGGGGAAGGACATGGCAGCGGCGATGATATTGGCCACGACGACTACCAGCATCAGGGCCAGGGACAGGTCCAGGTGGTCAATCAGCACCTTGGGCCCCGGCACCCACCCCATCACGTAGAATGCCCCCAGGAAGAGGGCCATGGGGGCGCTGCCCGGCAGGCCCAGGGCCAGGGTGGTGAGCAACGAACCGGCCATGGTGGCGTTATTGGCGCTCTCCGGGGCAATCACCCCGTCCACGATGCCGGTGCCGAACTTCTCGGGGTACTTGGAGGTCTGCTTGGCCTGGGCGTAGGCCACGAAGGTGGAGGTGATGGCCCCGATACCGGGGACGATGCCCACGATATAACCGATGGTGCAACTGCGCAGCCACAACCACTTATGGTGCAGCACGTCCCTGGCCCCCCGCCACACGTCCTCCATGCCCTTGACCTTCACCTGGGTTATCCGGGCGATGGTGCCCCCCCTCATGGCCAGGGCCAGCATTTCGGGCAGGGCGAAAAGCCCCAGGGCGAGGGGGACCAGCGGCACGCCGCTATAGAGGTAGACGTTGCCGAAGGTGAAACGCGGCAGCCCGGTCACCTCCTGATAGCCGACCAGGGAAATCAGCAGGCCCAGCGACCCGCTGATGAGGCCTTTAATCATCGAGCCGCTGGCCAGGATGGCGATGAAGACGATGCCCAGCAGCACGATGAAGACCATCTCCGCATTCTGCAGGGCCTGAATGAAAATCAGCAGGAAGGGAATCATGGCCAGGGCAAAAAACACGGTAAGGACGCCCCCCAGGGCTGAGGCCGTGAAGGCCGCCCCCATGGCGCGGCCGCCCTCGCCCCTCTGGGCCATGGGGTAGCCGTCAATCAGGGTGGCGGCACTTGGCTCGGTGCCCGGTATATTCAGCAGGATGGCGGTAACGGAACCGCCGAAGTAGGTCACCGAGGTCAGGGCGGTCATAAAGGGCAGGGCCATGTCGGGGGACATGGTAAAGACGAAGGGCAGGAACAGGGTAAGGGCCAGTATGGAGCTAACCCCCGGGATAATCCCGAAAATCAGCCCGATGATGACCCCGGCGAACATCATGACCCAGAATATGGGGTGGGCG
>JAZDIY010000247.1:0-2681 GCA_043804445.1 Chloroflexota bacterium
GCATCCGGCGCAGGTGGTTGGCGGTAACGGCCCCCCGCAGGGCCCTGACCGTGGCCTGGGGCACGCCGGCCCCGGCGGCCACCTCGGTAAGCAGGCCGATGTCCACCCGGGAGTCGCTGATATTGGTGTAGAGGTGGCCGGCGGCCAGCTTGCTCATCTTGCCCACCATGCCCCACACTGTCACCTTCGCCAGGGGCCTTTTGGCACACTCTTCAAGGGCATGGCCGATGAAGTCCCCGGCCTGGATGAAGGCCTCCTCGGCCAGCCACGGCAGCGCTGCCTGGGCGAACTTCTCACTGCGCCGGCCCGTGGTCAGCACTGCCTCCCGGCAGCCGGCGGCCACGGCCACGTCCAGTGACTGCGAGATACAGGCGGTGTAGGCCTCGGCGGAGTAGGGGATGACGATGCCGGTGGTGCCCAGGATGGAGATGCCGCCCACGATGCCCAGGCGCCGGTTCAGTGTTCTCTTAGCCAGGGCCTCGCCTTCGGGCACCGAGATGGTCACCCGGATGCCGCCGGTCTTGAGATAGTCGCCGGCGGCTTCCCTGACCGACGCGATAATCATCTCCCGGGGTACCGGATTGATGGCTGGCCGGCCTACCGCTATCTCCAGGCCGGGCTTGGTCACCCGGCCCACCCCCTCCCCGCCGGTGATTTCGATGCCCGGTCGGTCTCCCGCCGAGACGGTAGCCCGTATCTCGGCCTTATCGGTGACATCGGGGTCGTCCCCGGCGTCCTTTATCACCGAGCACGACGCCTCCGTCTGGCTGAAGGTGCACCGTGCCACCGGGAAGCTGGCCCTGGTGCCTCCGTTCTGGGGCAGGCTGATGGTCACCCGCGCCACCGGTTGCTGGCCCAGCCAGGCAAGCACCGCGGCTTTGGCGGCGGCGGCGGCGCAGGCCCCGGTGGTGTAGCCGGAGCGTTGTTTCCTGCCCTTTACCGGTGTGGTCATGAGCTCTCCTCGCCGTCAGCGTAACCGCAGCGGGTGGTCTCTTTCTCCGGTGTGCCGGCCACCAGCTCCAGCAGGGCCCGCCGGGCCTGCCCGATGGTCAGCGGGTGGCCGGGGAGGGCCAGCCCGTCCCGCCGCAGAATCTCCGCCAGGTGCCCCAGGCGCGGTAGTCTCAGCCGGGCTTCCCGGACCAGGGCGGCGTTGGCGAAGATAATCTCCGGCGTGGCCCGGGCGATGATACCCCCCTGGCTCATGATGGCCACCCGGTCACAGAACAGGGGCACCAGCTCAACATCGTGGGTGGCCATTATCATGGTAATCTGTCTTCCCCGGTTCAGCTGGCGCAGCAGGCGCATGATGGCGCTGACGCCACGGGGGTCCAGCCCGCTGGTGACCTCGTCCAGCAGGATGATGGCCGGCGACATGGCCAGCACCCCGGCAATGGTCGCCCGCCTTTTCTCCCCGAAACTCAGGGTGTGAATGGCCTTGTCCGCCAGCCGGGCGATGCCGGCCAGCTCCATGGCCTCGGCGGTGCGGGCGGCCACCTCGTCGGCGGTAAGCCCCAGGTTGGCGGGGCCGAAAGCGACGTCCTGGGTCACCGTGGCGGCGAAGAGCTGGTCGTCAGGGTTCTGGAAGACCATGCCGACGCGCCGGAAAATATCCCGCTCGGTAAAACTGCCCAGCTCCTTCCCGTCAAGTAAGACCTGCCCCGAGGAGGGCCGCAGCAGACCGATGAGGTGCTTGAGCAGGGTGGTCTTGCCGCAGCCGTTGGCCCCCATCAGGGCCAGGAACTCACCCGGCCCCACCTCCAGGCTGACGTCGGTCAGGGCCCGGGTGCCGTCCGGGTAGCGGAATGACAGGTCCCTGGTCTGTATCATGGCAGCAGCCGTCCCGCCAGGTAGAAGGCCGCCAGCAGCCCCGCCAGGCCGGCCGCCGCCAGCCGGTCCCGCCTGCCCAGGCCGCCCCGGTAGCTGGTGGGCATGGCCCCGGTATAGCCGCGGGCCGACATGGCGGCAAAGACCCTTTCCGCCCGGTCATAGGCGCGGAATATCAGGCTGCCGCCCAGGGTGCTCAGCGAGCGCATGCCCTGGCGCCAGTCCCGGTAGCCCAGGCGCACCCGCTGGGCGGCCCGGATGGCCGCCGCTTCCTCGATGAGCACGAAGATATAGCGGTATACCAGCAGGGCCAGCTCGGTGAAGGTTCTGGGCACCCGGAACCAGCCCGCCGCCAGCAGCAGCTGGTTGGCCGGTGTGGACAGGCTCAGGAAGAGCACCAGCGATACCCCGGCCACCACCCGGCCCATAATCAATACGCCGTGGGCCAGGCCTTCGGCGTAGCCCACCAGCTGCCACCCCCATACCGGAATGGTGAACAGGGGCGTGGCCCCGTAGAAGAATATCTGGGTAATCAGCACCACTGCCGCCATGACCAGCGGCATGGCCAGCCGGAGCCGCAGCAGCCCCGGCGGTACCCGGATGGCCAGCAGGGTGACCAGGCAGAAAGCGGCGATGGCTATCGGGGTATAGATGCTGGGGGACAGCAGGTTAATCACCAGGGCGATAGCGGTAAAGGCTATCTTGAGGCGGGCGTCCAGGCTGGTGACGCCGTTGGGCCGCTGCGCCCAGACCTCGCTAAAGACGGCTTCGGCGTGTGTCATCGTCTTCGGCGTTACTCCCTCACCGCCGGGGGTAAACTAGCCACTCTGCCCGGAGTCCTTTTCGCTGATGAGCCG
>JAZDIY010000248.1:0-4591 GCA_043804445.1 Chloroflexota bacterium
CCGACGCCGCTCGTCGGGGCGGCCCCCACCCCCCCGAGCGTCCGGACCCGGTTCCTGGCCACCGCCCCGGCCATGACGAAGCCGGCGGTGATACGGCCGGAGAAGCGCCCCCCGCCCCGGTAGTCGTTGTAACCGCCGTACTTCAGGTAGGCGGTGTAGTCGGCGTGACCGGGCCGGGGCAGGAACCGGATTCTCTCGTAGTCGCTGGAGTCAACGTCCTGGTTCCATATCAGCAGGCCGATGGGGGCCCCGGTGGTAGCCCCGTTGAAGACGCCGGAGAGAATCTCCACCTTATCGGCTTCCTTCCGGGGGGTGGCGCCGGCACCGGCCTGGGGCCGCCGCTTGTTCACCTCCGGCTGGATATCGGCAGCGGTGAGGGGGAGGCCGGCGGGGCAGCCGTCGATGACGGCCCCGACGCACCGGCCGTGGCTCTCCCCGAAGCTGGTGACGGTAAACAGGGTGCCCAGGCTATTCTGCATCTGTCTTCACCTCGCCCCCGATGCTTTGTAAAGTCTCCCAGAAGCGGGGGTATGTCTTGGCCACGCAGTCGGCGCCGGTGATGGTGGTGCCGCCGCTGGCCAGCCCCAGGATGCTGAAGGCCATGGCCAGGCGGTGGTCATTACGGGGGTCGATGTTGGCCCCCCTGGGCCGGCCCCCGGTGATGCTGAGCCCGTCCGGGGCCTCGCTGACGGCTATCCCCATTTTTTGCAGTCCTTCCTTCACGGCGGTAACCCGGTCCGATTCCTTGAGGCGGGCCCGGCCGATGCCGGTCAGCCGGCTGGTGCCTTCGGCCAGGGCGGCCAGCACCGCCACGGTGGGCAGCAGGTCGATGCCGTCGGTCAGGTCGGCGGTGATGGCCCGCAGCGGCCCGGGGCTTACCGTGACCCGGTCTGGCCCTATTGTAACCGGCGCCCCCATCCGGCGCAACCAGTCCAGCAGCACCCGGTCGCCCTGGCGGCTGGCCGGGTTGAGGTTGGCCACGGTCACCTCCCCGGAGACGGCCCCCAGGGCCAGGAAGTAGGAGGCCGAGGACCAGTCCCCCTCCACTTCATAGCGGGCCGGCTGATATCGCTGCGGGGCTACCCGGTATTCCCTCAGGTCGGGGGAGGCCTTCACCCTGACGCCGAACTGCTCCAGGCACTCCAGGGTCATCATGACGTAGGGGCGGGACTCCAGCCCGGTGGTCAGCCGGATGGTGGCCGTTTCCCGGGCGAAAGGGGCCGCCAGCAGCAGGGCGGTGACAAACTGGGAGCTGATGTTGCCCGGCAGCCCGGCCGGCCCGCCTTGGAGCGGCCCGCCGCTGACGGTTACCGGGGGCAGGTCACCTTCGGCGGTGACGGCTACCCCCCACTGCCGCAGGGCGGCTACCAGTGGCCCTACCGGCCGCCGGGCCAGCGATGGGCCGGCGGTGAGGCGGCTCTTCCCCGGCAAAGTGGCGGCGATGGCCGTCATGAAGCGGAGGGTGGCCGCCGAGTCGCCGCAGAACAGGTCGTCATCGGGCGGGTGCAGCCGGCCGCCGCTGACCCGCCAGAAATCGTCTTTCATTTCCAGGCCGGCCCCGATCTGTTGCAGCACCCGGGCGGAGGCCTCGGTGTCATCGGCGGTCAGGGGATTTATTATCCGGCTGTCGCCCCGGGCCAGGGCAGCCGCCATCAGCCCCCGGATGGTGTAGCTCTTGGAGGGGGGGGCCGTCACCGTGCCGGCCACCCGGCTGGCCTCAAGGGTTACCCGCATGCTCCCCCAACCGGCTGACTATCTTGTCGGCCACGGCCTCGATGCCCAGGCGGGTGGTGTTGATGGTAATGTCCGCCGCCCGCTGGTAGTAGGGCCGGCGGTACCTCAGCAGCTCACCGACGCGCCCGGCCCGGTCCGGGGTGACCAGCAGGGGGCGCCCGTTGGCATCTTTGGCCGTCCGCCGCAGGATGGTGCCCGGTGAGGCGGTGAGGCAGACCACCACCCCGCTCTCTCTGAGCCGATCCACGTTTATTTTGTTCAGCACGACGCCGCCGCCGCAGGCGATGACCTGGTCTTTACCGGCGGCCACGTCCTTGATGACGGCAATCTCCATCTCCCGGAAGGCAATCTCGCCGTCCTGGGCGAAGATGTCCGGGATGGGCTTGCCCGCCTGCTGCACAATCAGGGCGTCCGTCTCCACCAGGGCCTTACCCAGCCTCCGGGCCAGGGCCTGGCCGACGGCCGTCTTGCCGGTGCCCATGAAGCCGATGAGGGCGATATTGGTCTTCATTGGCCTTGCAGCAGCCTCAGGGCCTCTTTTTTCGTCAGTGCGGCGGGGGCAGCCTGTCCCGTCCCCATCTCAAAGGCCAGGGCCCCCTGCCAGACCAGCATGTCCAGCCCGCTGACGGTCCGGGCCCCGGCGGCCCTGGCCTCCCGCATCAGCCGGGTCGGGATGGGGTTATAGACGGCGTCGAAGACCACTAGGCCGGGCCGGAGCAGTTCGGGTGGGACGGGGCTGGCCCCGGTATGGGGAGTCATTCCCAGGCTGGTGGCGTTGACCAGCAGCTCGGCCTTCTCCAGGGCGTCGGCCAGGTTGGCCGGGGTCAGCTCGGCGGCGGCCACCGGCCGGTGGAAGGCCTGGCTGATTTTAGCGGCCAGGGCTTCGGCCCAGTCCAGCTCCTCAAGGCGGTTGAGGATGACCATCTCGGCCCCGGCCTCCCCCAGGCTGAAGGTGATGGCCCGGGCGGCCCCGCCGGCCCCCACCACCGCCACTCTCTTGCCGCCGGGCTCGACGCCCTGTTCCCGCAGGGCGCGCAGGAAGCCGGCGGCGTCGGTGTTGTAGCCGGTCAGCGTACCACCGTCGTTGACGATGGTGTTGACCGCCCCGATGCGTTCGGCCAGGGGGTCTATCCGGTCCAGAAGGGGGATGACGTTGACCTTGTGCGGGATGGTGACGTTCATGCCCCGCAGGTTCAGGCCCCGGATGCCGTCAATAGCCCGGGTCAGGTCGGCGGCCCTTACCCGGAAGGGCAGGTAGGCGTAGTCCAGCCCCAGCTGGGCGAAGGCGGCGTTATGCATCGCCGGTGACATGGAGTGCTCCACCGGGTCGCCGATGAGGCCGCAGACGGTGGTGTGGCCGGTGATACCTCTATTCATGATAGCGTCCGGTATATCTGGCTTAATTCGCTGACGGTGAGCTGGCCGGGGGCCGACTCCCGCCCGGCGGCCACCGAGGCGTAGGTGAACTCCCCGCCCGCCAGGGGGCAGAGCACCCGGCTCAGCAGGCCGGGGGTGCCCATGGCAAAGGCCACTATCCCCGGCCCGGACTCGCTGACCAGCTGCAACACGGTTAGACTGTCGGCCAGGCTGCGGGCGGTGGTCACCACCTTGCTGATGTCCGCCCCGGCCTGCCGCTGCCGCCGCACGATGTCTCTCAACTCGTCCAGGGGGGGTGTCCCCTCTAGGTTGTGGTAGGACAGCAGGCATTTGGCCTTCGGCTTAATCATGTTGATGACTCCCGCCAGTCCCTCCGTAGCCAGCTCGATGTCGACGATGGCCGCCCCCCGCTGGCTGGCCCGCACCAGCCGGTCGATTCTGGCCGCTTCCGTCCCCGTCCAGCCGCCGCCTTCGGCGGTGGTGCGGTTGGTGGCCATCCAGGGCTTGGCTATCTGCCCGGCCAGCTCCTCCCAGCCCTCGCCGATGAGGTCCAGGCGCAGCTCGTAGAGGTCCACCGCCGGGGCCACCCGCCGGGCGGCGGCGGGGTCGCCAGTGACCAGGACGGCACAGATTTTAGGCCTTTTCATTATAGCTCACCAGCACCTCTTTGAGTAGGGGCAGGCTGACCTCGTCGCTGATGAAGACCTCGCCGATGTCCCGGGGCAGGATGAACCGGGCCCGCCCCTGCATTACCTTCTTGTCGTAGCCCACCGCCTTGATTATCCGCTCCGGGTCCAGGCCGGGTATCCGGATGGGCAGGCCGGCCCCTCGGACCAGCTTTTCCAGCCGGGTGACTACTTCGGCCTTGAGCAGGCCCATCCGCTGGGCCAGGGCCGCCGCCACCACCATGCCGATGGCTACCGCCGCCCCGTGGCTCAAGCCAAAGTCGGATACCGTTTCCAGGGCGTGCCCCACGGTATGGCCGTAGTTCAGGATGGCCCGCAGCCCGGACTCCTTTTCGTCTGCCGCCACCACGGCGGCCTTAATCCGGGCGGTGCGGAAGACCACCTCCTCCAGCCGTTCCTCCTCAAGGGCCAGTATCGCCGCTAAGTGTTTTTCCAGGTAGACGAACAGCTCTTTGTCCCGGATGACGGCGCTCTTGATGACCTCGGCCAGGCCGTCGGCCAGGAGGGGGGGCGGCAGTGTTTGCAGGGTGGCGGTGTCGGTGATAACCAGGCGCGGCTGGTAGAAGGCGCCGATGCGGTTCTTCAGCTGCCCGTAGTCCACCGCCACCTTGCCGCCGATGCTGCTGTCTACCTGGGCCAGCAGGGTGGTCGGTAGCTGTATCAGGGGGACACCGCGCAGGTAGGTGGCGGCCACGAACCCGGCCAGGTCGCCGATGACGCCACCCCCCAGGGCCAGGACCGGCGTCAACCTTTCGGCGCGGGCCTCGGTCAGCTCGGCGTAGAGCCGGCCCGCC
>JAZDIY010000249.1:0-2249 GCA_043804445.1 Chloroflexota bacterium
GTGGGAGCCCTGATCGTCCTCATGGCCATCGCCCGGTACGCCCTTAACCGATGGAGGTCATAACATGGCAGCGATAACGGAGACCATCTCAGCCGGGAAGGCAGCCGATGACCGCATTACCCGCTTCGACGTGCACCAGATAATCCAGCACGCCGGCATGATGGCGAGCTTTATCGTGCTGGTACTCACCGGCCTGCCCATGAAGTTCAGCAGTTCGGCCATCAGCCAGTGGTGGATCGGGGTGTGGGGTGGTATTGAGGTCACCCGCACCGCTCACCATGTGGCCGCCTGGGTTATCGTCACCGTTTGCCTATATCATCTGGCCTATATCGGCTATACTACCATTGTCCTCAAGCGGCCCTTTCCGGCCCGGATGATTCCGGGGCCCCAGGACTTTATCAAGTTCTTTCAGGAGATTGCCTATTTCCTGGGGCTGAGGAAAGAGGAGCCGGCCTGGGAGCGCTTCAACTGGCGGGAGAAGTTTGATTACTGGGCTATCTTCTGGGGGATGCCGGTCATGGGCGGCTCAGGCTTTGTTCTGATGTTTCCCGTCCTGGTAACCAAATTCCTGCCCGGCTGGGTGGTGCCCACCGCCCTGATCGCCCACAGCGATGAGGCGATGCTGGCCCTGACCTGGATTTTTATGGTACACATCTTCTTTAACCACTTCACCCCCACCATGTTCCCGCTGAATAAGGCCATCTTTACCGGCAAGGTTTCCCCGGAGCACTACCGCAAGGAGCACCGGCTGGAATACCAGCGGTTGACCGGCACGGCCCCTGAGGAAGAAGAGGCAGACTGACCGCCGGACGGGGGATGGCCTTTAGAAGATAAAGGCCTGCTTTGGGCTACCGGGCACCGGCTTCGTCGGGGGCCCGGTTAAGTTTGGCCGCCGGCTGAAACTGGTAGCCGACGCCCGGCTGGGTGATGAGGTAGCGGGGCTGGGTGGGTTCCGGTTCTATTTTCTGGCGCAGGTGCCAGACGTAGATGCGGATGTAATCATAGTCGTTGCTGTACTCCCAGCCCCAGACCTTTTCCAGGAGCTGCTGGTGGCTGAGGATGCGGCCGGCGTTCTCAACCAGGCAGGCCAGCAGGCGGAACTCCCGGGAGGTCAGCTTCACCGGCTCCCCGTTTGCCATCACCATCCTTTTACCGATATCAACCGTCAGGTAATCATCGCTATAGTTGATTCCTTGCCCGGTACCGCCGGTGGCCGGCATCTTGGCCCGCCGCAGTACCGCCCGTACCCGGGCCACCAGTTCCCGGTTGCCCACCGGCTTGACCAGGTACTCATCGGCCCCGTAATCAAGCCCCTGCACGATGTCGGCCTCGGTGGTCTTCTTGCCGGTAATCATGACGATGGGGACATCAGACAGCTCCCGGATGCGGCTGCAGACCTGCCAGCCGTCCATCCCCGGCATCACCACGTCCAGCAGCACCAGGTCCGGTTTCTGGGCGAAGAGGAGCCGCAGGGCGGTCTGGCCGTCAATGGCGGTGAGCACGTGGTAGCCCTGATGGCTGAGCACCTCGTTCACCAGCCGGTTGAAGGCCGGGTCATCGTCCACCAGCATGATACTGGCGGTAGCGTTGGTGTCGGCAGTCATGGCATTGGTTCAGGCCGGCCCTGGAGCAGGGCAGCCACCACCTCCGGCAGCTGGCGGGTGTCAATCGGCTTGGGCAGGTAGGCGTCGCAGCCGGCCTGGAAGGCCTTCTCCTCATCCCCTTTCATGGCGTAGGCGGTGATGGCGATGACGGGGACTGAGGCCATCGCCGGCATCCGCTTTAAGCGGGCGGTTACCTCGAGCCCGTTCATTTTGGGCAGCTGGATGTCCATGATAATCAGGTCCGGTACCAGCCTGGTGGCCATCTCCAGGGCCTCTTCACCGTCGGTGGCCCCGAGCAGGGTGTAACCCCTGGCCTGGAGGGTCATCTCAATCAGCCTCATATTCTTGGGGTTGTCCTCAACGATGAGGATTTTCTCCTTCACTGTCCGCCTCCAGTTTTCGGTCCGAGGCTACCCGGCTGTTGGCCAGGGGCAGGGTGAAGGTGAAGCGGCTCCCCTGGCCGTACTCGCTCTCTACCCAGATCTGGCCGCCGTGTTTTTCTATAATCTGCTTGGCCAGGGCCAGGCCCAGGCCGGCACCCCCCCTCTCTCCGGTCAGCGGGTGCTCTCTAACTGGCAGAACGGCTCAAATATCCGTTCCTGGTCCTCGGCCTTAATGCCCACGCCGTTGTCCAGCACACTAACC
>JAZDIY010000250.1:0-3383 GCA_043804445.1 Chloroflexota bacterium
TGAGACCCGGCAGGGACGGGGCTACCTGGTCTCCAAGGTGATTATCGATGCCACCAGGCCCAAGGACCTGCCCTTCGCCACCCGGATAACCCCCAACCCGGCGCTGTGGCAGTCCATGAAGCTGGAGGACTACCTCAAGTAACGGCGCCCCGCCCGGCAAATCAATACAGGCTATTACGCGGTGGAGGGGAAGCCGCGTAATAGCCTGTTTCTAATTTCCGGCTCCCTCAAAACCACTTGATTACCGCAGGATAATTGCCAGCCGGCGGCTGATTGCCTATAATACAGCCAGCGTAGTTTGGCACTGTCGTTGGGTGAGACTGAATAATAATGGAAATACTGCAGAACCGGAACGCCACCAGGTTCCAGATACTGGTTGAGATTGCCGCCGGCGGACCCGCCATCCAGCAGAAGCGGATTGCCGCCAAGCTGGGGGTCACCCCTCAGGCGGTTTCGGAGCATGTCCGCCGTCTGGTGGCCGGGGAGATGATAGCCGCCACCGGCCGCTCCGGCTACCGGGTGAGCGACAAAGGGGTCAACTGGATGCTCAAGATGCTCCGGGAGCTTCAGGGGTACGTGGCCGTGGTACAGCAGGCGGTGACCAACATCACCGTCTGCGCCGCCATCGCCGACACCGACATCAACCAGGGGCAGCCGGTGGGGCTGAGCATGAAGGCTGGTCTGCTCTACGCCACTGCCCCGGTAAACGGCCAGGCCCAGGGCATCGCCGCCACCGGGGCCCGTCAGGGTGAGGATGTCGGCATCGCCAGCATCGAGGGGCTGGTAGACCTGACCCGGGGCAAGGTAACCGTCCTGCAGGTACCCGGCATCCAGAAAGGGGGGTCAAGGCAGGTGGACATGAAACGCCTGAAAGCCCGCCTGGGCCGGAACCAGCCGGTGAGCAGTATCGGCATCGAGGCCCTGGCGTCACTGAGGCGGGCCGGTGTTGAACCGCAACATATCTACGGCGTGACCGAGGCCGTCATCGAGTCAGCCCGGTGTGGCCTGTCCTCTACCGTGGTGTGCACTGACGATGCCGTACCTGACCTGCTCAAGAGACTGGAGGCAGAGAAGCTGGACTACGAACTGGTTGACTTGGCCCTGACCACGGCCTAGGCCCTCCCAATTCATCATCATCCCGGGAAAATCCCCCCGTCCGGCTATTGACAAGGCCACCGCTTGTCCCCATAATATCAAGTACAATTGATAATTATCAAGCATACTTGACTATGATGAGCACCGGCGTAATCATTCTGGTTCACGGCAGCCGCGGCGAAAGGGCCACCGCCGAGGTCGGCGAGGTCATCCAGGGCCTCGGGCGGGGAGTGAAGGCCTTCATCACCCCCGGTGTGGCCGTGGTCGGGGCCGCCCTCCAGTTTAACCACCCCACACTGGAAGAAGCCGTGGCCGGTCTGGTGGCGCAGGGGGTCACCAGAATCATCATCACCCCCTATTTTCTCTTCACGGGGAAGCATATCACCGAGCACATCCCCCAGCTCGTCGAGAAGCTGAAGTCAACCTACCCTGATCTCCTTTTCATTATCGCGGAAAACCTGGGCCGGGACGAGTACTTTGTTGACATGATGGCCCGGCGGATACTGGCGGCCGCCCCGGAGCTGGCCCCGGACGGCCATCCCCCCGCCTCCCCCGCCCTCATCGAGCCGCAGAGTATGGCCATTGTGGAGAAGCTGCTGCCGCCGCTGGACCTGTCCCCGGAAGAGCTGACCGTGGTAAAACGCCTGGTACACACCGCCGGTGACCGCCACCTGGCCCCGCTGGTCCGTTTTCACCCGGTGGCCATCAGGGTAGCCCTGGCCGCCATCCGTCTGGGCAGACCCGTTTTCACCGATGTCAAAATGGCGGCGGCAGGCATCAACCACCGGCTGGCGGCCCAGTTCGGCAGCCCTGTTTACTGCGCCCTGGAGGAGGCCGGCCCCGCCGGGACAGCTGCCGACGAAGGCAGCACCCGCACCGCGGCCGCCTTCCGCCGCCTGGCCGGGCGCTTAAACGAGTCAATCATCGCCATCGGGAACTCCCCCACCGCCCTGCTGGCCCTGGTGGAGATGATTAGGCAGAAAAAGGTAGCACCGGCCGTGGTCATCGGCATGCCCGTCGGTTTCGTGCAGGCAGCGGAGTCCAAGGAGGCGCTGATGGCACTGGACGTGCCCTACATCAGTATCGCCGGCACCCGCGGCGGCAGTGCCCTGGCCGCGGCTACCGTTAACGCCCTGCTGGGGCTGGCCGGGCCGCCGGCCTCAAGGAGAGAGGAGGTTACCGTTGAAGACGAACCACAGTAGAGGCCAGAGCTACAGGGGCAGCCTGATAACCGCCCTCGTCGCCGCCGGCTTGCTTTACCTGATACCGGCCCCGGTCTATGCCATGCACATCGCCGAGGGGATTCTACCGGCCGGCTGGGCGGCCCTGTGGTACGGGGTGGCCCTTATCTTTCTGATACCGGGTATCTACCTCATCAGAAGGCGGGCCAGAGAGGTCAAGGGGCTGATGCCCCTCCTCGGCCTAACCGGGGCCGCCATCTTCCTCATCTCGGTCTTCCCCATCCCCGTTCCGGTAACGGGGAGCTGCTCGCACCCCGTGGGCACCCCCCTGGGGGCCATACTGGTGGGCCCCTTCATCAGCACCGTGCTGGGGGCCATCGCCCTGCTCATCCAGGCCCTGTTCCTGGCCCACGGCGGCATCAGCACCTGGGGGGCCAACATTATGTCAATGGCAGTCGTCGGCTCTTTTGTCGGCTTCGGGGCTTTCGTCCTGTTCCGCAAGCTCCAGGCCCCGATATTCGTGGCCGCCTTCGCCGCCGGGATTCTGGGTGACTGGGCGACCTATGCCACCACCGCCTTTGAGCTGGCCACGGCCCTGCACGGCAGCGGTCCGCTCTGGGGTCTGTTCGGGGCGATAGCCATCGCCTTCGCCCCCACCCAGCTGCCCCTGGGCATCCTGGAAGGCCTGTTCACCGGGGGCGTGGTCAGTATCATCTACCAGCGCCGGCCGGAGCTGCTCTCCCGCCTGGTCCCTTACGCCTTCAGGCCCGTAGCCAGCGCCGTAAAGGAGGGCAGCTAATGAAAAGACGGATAGTGGCCATCGGCACGGTGGCCGTGCTGCTGGTGGCAGCCATCGCCGGCTGGATTACCCTGGCCGGGAATGCCCCCGTCCAGGATAAGGCCTGGGGCGGTGTCGATGTCAGCGTAGTAGAGAGGTACGCCGCCGAGGCCGGCCGGGAGGCCAGGGCCCCCCTCATCAATACCGACCAGGGTGACCTGCTGCTCTTTGTCTTCGCCGCCGGCGGTGCCGTGGGCGGCTTTGTCGCCGGCTACTCCTGGCGCCGGCTCATCAGCGAAAAGGACTCCGGGCAGAGTGGCTAGTTTACC
>JAZDIY010000251.1:0-7705 GCA_043804445.1 Chloroflexota bacterium
GGGTGGGGCAGGTAAGGGCCTTAAGGCCATTCTCATTGCCAATACCCTCAGTCGGTGTTATACTTTGGGAGACATAAACCTAGGAGTTGCTAAATGAAGAGAGCGGACGGTCGTGCCTGGAATGAACTGCGCCCGGTGAAGATAACCCCGAAATGTCAGAGCTTTGCCGAAGGCTCGGCGCTGATAGAGCTGGGCAAGACACGGGTATTGTGCGCGGTCAGTGTTGAGGACAGGGTACCGCACTTTCTTAAGGGAGGCGGCGGCGGCTGGATTACGGCGGAGTACGCCATGTTACCCCGGGCCACCGTCACCCGTTCTCCCCGTGATTCTACCCTGGGCCGGGTGGGCGGCCGGAACCAGGAGATACAGCGCCTCATCGGGCGTTCCCTGCGGGCAGTAGCCGACCTTGATGCGCTGGGAGAACGGACC
Source organism: Chloroflexota bacterium (assembly GCA_043804445.1). Lineage (GTDB taxonomy): Bacteria > Chloroflexota > Dehalococcoidia > Dehalococcoidales > JAZDIY01 > JAZDIY01. The sequence goes on from JAZDIY010000251.1 coordinate 430, forward strand.
TTTATCGTGGACTGTGACGTGATACAGGCTGACGGCGGCACCAGGACGGCGGCGATTACCGGTGCCTATGTCGCCCTGTACCAGGCAATGCAGACCCTGACCAGCATGGGGGTGCTGGCCTCGGTACCGCTCAAGAGTGCCGTAGCCGCCACCAGCGTCGGCATTTTCCATAATAATATACTGCTCGACCTGCGCTATGATGAGGACCTTAACGCTGAAGTTGACTTCAACGTGGTGATGACCAGCCAGGGCAGGTTTGTTGAGGTTCAGGGTACGGCGGAAGCCAGGCCGTTCACCAAGGAAAATATTGACGACTTACTGGCCCTGGCGGAAAAGGGCATCAGGCAGTTGTTTGAGGTGCAGGAGGCGGCTCTGGCGGTGTTGAAAAACAGACGTTAAGGGCGCACCTGCCCGCTGCCGAAGATAATCCACTTGTAGGTAGTCAGTTCTTTTAACCCCATCGGGCCGCGGGCATGCAGTTTCTGGGTACTGATGCCCACCTCCGCCCCCAGGCCGAACTGGCCGCCGTCGGTGAAGCGGGTGCTGGCGTTAACGTAGACGCAGGCGGCGTCCACCTCGTTGAGGAAGCGCATGGCGGCCCCGTAGTCCTCGGTGACGATGGCCTCGGAGTGTCCCGAGCCGTAGTGCTCGATGTGGGCCAGGGCCTCGTCCAGTGAGTCCACCACCCTGACGGCGGCCACCAGGGCCAGGAATTCCTTCCCCCAGTCCGCCTCGGTGGCGGGGGCCAGTTTCAGGGCGCGGGCTTTCTTAAGAATGGCCAGGGCCCGCTCGTCGGCGTGCATCTCCACCCCGGCCTGGCCCCACTCGGCGGCTATCCGGGGCAGATACTCGGCGGCGATGCCGCTATGCACCAGCAGGGTATCCATGGCGTTGCAGACGGTGGGGCGCTGCACCTTGGCGTTGTAGATGATGGCCACGGCTTTCTTGATGTCAGCCGCCTTATCAACATAGGTATGGCAGACGCCGATGCCGCCGCTGACCACCGGCATGGTGGCATTTTCGGTAACGAACTTTATCAGCCCGCTCCCCCCCCGCGGGATAATCAGGTCAATGACGTGGTTCATCTTGAGCAGGTGGTTGACCAGGGACCGGTCGGTGTTCTCCATGAACTGAATGGCCCCTTCGGGGACGCCGGCCCGGGTGGCGGCGGCCTGTACCAGCCGGGCCAGGGCCAGGCTGGAGTTGATGGCCTCCTTGCCCCCCCGCAGGATGACGGCGTTGCCCGATTTCAGGCAGAGGGCAGCGATGTCCACGGTGACATTGGGCCGGCTCTCGTAGATGGCCCCGATGACCCCCAGGGGCACCCGCTTTTTGCCCAGTTGCAGGCCAATGGGCAGGGTGCGCATGTCGAACACCTCGCCCACCGGGTCGGGCAGGGCGGCCACCGCCAGCACGTCCTGGGCCATCCCCTCCAGGCGCTCGGCGGAGAGCATCAGGCGGTCGAGCAGGGCGGGGCTCATCCCGGCGGCCTCGCCCGCCTGGTAATCAACCCGGTTGGCCGCCAGTACCCCGTCTTTCCTGGCCAGCAGGTCGGCGGCGATATTGTTGAGGGCCTGGTTCTTAATCCCGGTGGCGAGGTAGGCCAGGCGGCGGGAGGCGGCCTTGGCCGCCTGCCCTATGGTCTCCAGCTCTTTAACGGCGTCTGCCATGATGTGCCCTCCTTTGCGGCGGCCCTTTCTAGGGGCGGGCGGTGATGAGGTAGTGGTAGGGCTTGACCTCGCTGACCGCCTCTATCCTGAAGCCGGCGGCCTCGATGAGGCTGACGGCCCGGGCCTGGCTGAACCTTTTGGCCAGCGGCGGGCCCCAGGTCATCTCCTCCTTTTTCCAGTCCAGGTCAACCAGCTTCCCGCCGGGCTTGAGCATCCGGCGGGCGTTGGCCAGCACCTGCCCCGGCTCTCTGAAATCATGCAGGTCGATGCCGAAGAAGACGATATCGGCGCACCCCCGGCAGAATACGGTCGCCTCGGCCTCGGCGGTTACCAGCTTCAGGTTGCGGAAGCCCTCGGCGGCGGCTTTCTCCTTGAGCCGGCTGATGGCCTCACCGTTGGTGTCCACCCCGTAGACCGTTCCTGTTTCCCCGACCCGCCGGGCGGCGGGCAGGGCAAAAAAGCCTTCCCCGCAGCCGATGTCCATAAAGGTAAGGCCCGCTTCCAGGCCGATGTCGGCTAAAATAGCCTCCGGGTCCTGCCACTGCCGTCTTATCTTCTCATCGGGGGGCTGGCCCCGGCCGTGTGGCGTCTTCACGCTAAAACCGCTCCCCTCACTCCCCGGGGACTGCCGGGCTATCGGTCAGCGGGCCGGTACCCTGGAGCATATAGAAAAAACGGGAGGGCACGGAAATCACCGCTTTGTTCGTCCGCCGCCGCAGGGCGCACTGCCCACGGCGGTTGTCCGCCAGCTGGAGCCGGTAGCGGTTGCCTTCCGCGATGCGCACGCTTTCAATAAAGGTCAGCTCTCCCCACCACTTTCTGGTTTTACCGTCCCGGCCCAGGTCCTCGTTAATCGTGTAGCTCACCGTAGAGATAAGCTCGTCAGTCATGGTGTCGTACAGCTTACCCCGCCCCCGGGAATAGTTTGTGGTCATTCCAGTCTCCTCGTTTACAGTAGCACCAGGTTGTTACGGTGTATTACCTCGCACCCATAATCGGAACCCAGTAACCCGGCAATCTGGTCGGAGTGGGCCCCTTTGATGACGTCTGTTTCGCTGGAGCTGTAGTTGATTATACCACAGCCCAGGCAGTTCCCCTCCGGGTCAAAGACGTTGACGATGGCCCCGCGCTGGAACCGGCCCTCCACCTCCCTGACGCCGGCGGCGAGCAGGCTGCGGTTTTGCTTCTTGATGGCCAGGGCCGCCCCGCTGTCTACCGTCAGCTTACCCTTGGTGGAGAGGCCGCTGAGCATCCAGCGCTGGCGGCTCTCCCGCCGGCTGGTGGTGGGCAGGAAACGGGTGCCCAGGTCTTCCCCGGCGACCAGCCGGGGGATAATGTCCGGCTCCCGTCCGTCGGCGATGATGACGGTTACCCCGGAGGTGGTGGCCAGCTTGGCGGCGGCAATCTTGGTCACCATGCCGCCGGTGCCCACCGGGCTCACCGTACCGGCGGCCAGGCGCTCGATGCTGGCGTCTATCTTCTCCACCTGGCTGATGAGGCGGGCCTTGGGGTCACGGTGGGGGTCGGCGGTGTAGAGGCCGGGTAAATCGGTGAGGATGAGCAGCAGGTCGGCATCAACCAGGTTGGCCACCATGGCCGACAGGTTATCGTTATCGCCGAATTTGGCGTCGTGCAGCTCTTCCACGGCCACCACGTCGTTCTCGTTGACCACGCATAGTACCTTCAGCTCCATCAGGGCCAGCAGGGTGTTTCGCGTGTTGAGGTAGCCGGCCCGGTTGGCCAGGTCCGGCTTGGCCAGCAGGGCCTGGGCCACCTTGATACCGTGCTCGCCGAAGAGCTCCTCGTAGACCATCATCAGGTGGTGCTGCCCCACCGCCGCCAGCACCTGCTTGAAGGGAATCCCCCTTATCTTCCTGGTGAGGCCCAGCTCCTGCCGTCCGGCGGCCACCGCCCCGGAAGAGACGATAATAAATTCCAGCCCCTGGTGATGCAGCCGGGCAATCTGGCTGGCCAGCCGGGAAACGAGGCTCTGGTCCAGCTGCTGGCGGTGGCCGGTCAGCAGGTTGGTGCCGAGCTTGGCCACGACGCGGCGGTAGGGATATGCCGGTCTGGGTATATCGGATTTGGCCATTTGCTCTAAGTATAGCTAGACTTTGTTTACTATTGCAAGCCGGGATTGGTGCCCGTGGTTGAGGTCGGCCACCGGTCGGTGCTATCATGGTTTAGCAGGGCTAGTCCGTTACGGCTAGCCCTAAGGGTGTTTGGGGAGGGAAATGCCGCCGGACCTGAGGCCACTGCTGACGCTGGCCCATGATATGCCGGAGTTTGACCGGCTGGTGGAGCAGCTGCTCCACCAGCGTCACGTTACCCGGCTGGTGGCCCCGGATGCCGCCCGGCCCTATGTCATCGCCGCGCTGTACCGTAGCCTGGAGCGGCCGCTGCTGGTGCTGACCGCTCAGCCCAAACAGGCCAAAAAGCTCCAGGAGCAGCTGGCCGTCTGGTGCTACCCGGCCGAGGTGGTCCTGTTCCCGGAGCCGGACGCCCTGCCCTACGAGCGCCTGGTCTCCGATGCCGCCACCGAGCTGGCCCGGCTGCGGGTGCTCTCGCGGCTGGCGGGGATAGGCGGCCATCAGGGTAATCCGTCCGCTGCCCCGCCCCTGGTGGTGACCGCTGCCCCGGCCCTGATGCGGCTGACGCCTTCATATCGTGATTTCACGGCGGTGGCCCATACGGTTGAGGCGGGGATGACCGTTGACCCGCTTGAGCTGCTGGCCCGGTGGCAGGCGATGGGCTACCGTCTGGAGAGCACCGTGGCAGTGCCGGGGACAATGGCCCGGCGCGGCGGCATCGTGGATATCTATCCCCCCACCAGCCCCCGGCCGGTGCGGCTGGAGTTCTTCGGCAACACCGTGGACAGCCTGCGGCGCTTTGACCCGGCCACCCAGCGCTCCCGGGAGGCGGTGCCCGCCATAGTTGTCGGCCCCGCCACCGAGCTGCTGGTTCCCCCTAAGGACCGGCTGGCCGGGGTACTGGCCGGCCTTGACCTGTCTTCCGGCACGGACGAGGTCAGGGAGCGCTTCCGGCAGGAGCTGGCTGGCCTGCTGGAGGGGCCGGGGGGCTATGACCGTCTCTTTTACGCCCCGCTGTTCCCCCACGGCAGCCTGCTGGACTACCTGCCGCCGGAGACCATGGTGGTGATTGACGAGCCGGATAGCCTGGAACCGGCGGTGGCCGACCTGGCCGCCCAGGCGGCGGAGTGGCGGCAGCTGATGGTGACCCGGGGAGAGCTGCCCCTGGACTTCCCCCGGCCCTATTTCACCTGGGAAGAGCTGGAGCCGTTGATAAGGGAAAAACCGTGCCTGGAGCTGGCCGCCTGGGGCCCGCCCGGCGATGACAACGCCTACCGGCTGGGTTTCACCCCGGCGGCGGGCTATGCCGGGCGGCTGGCCGCCTTTCTAAGCAAGGCCCGCCAGCGCCTGGGGCAGCGGCAGCGGCTCATCCTGGTCAGCCAGCAGGCCGGCCGCCTGGCCGAGCTGCTGGGAGAGGCGGACATCATCGCCGCGCCGGTGGAGAAGTTGGGGGAGGTGCCGCCGCCGGGCTCGCTCACCCTGGTGACCGGCTCGCTGGCGGAGGGCTGGACGATGGGCCGGGACACCCACCTCTTCACCGATGCCGAGCTCTTCGGCTTCGCCAAGGAGCGGCGGGCGGAGCCGAAGCGGGCCGCCCCATACCCCACCAAGTTGGTTGACATAACGCCAGGGGACTTCGTGGTGCATGTGGAGCACGGCGTGGGCCGCTTCGCCGGCGTGGCCCGGATGGGGGCCGACGGCGGCGAGCGGGAGTACCTGATTTTGCAGTACGCCGCCGGCGACCGGCTCTACGTGCCCGCCGACCAGATCGGCCGGGTGGACCGCTATATCGAGGGCGGGGAAGCCCCGCCGGTGCTGAGCCGCCTGGGCACCCAGGAGTGGGCCCGCACCAAGCAGCGGGTGAAGGCGTCGGTGGCCGATGTCGCCCGGGAGCTGCTGGCCCTCTATGCCAGCCGCCAGGTGGTGACCGGCTTCGCCTTCTCGCCGGACACGGTCTGGCAGCAGGAGCTGGAGGCGGCCTTCCCCTATGTGGAGACGCCGGACCAGATGGCGGTGCAGTGGCAGGTGAAGGCGGACATGGAGCAGCCCCGCCCCATGGACCGGCTGGTCTGCGGCGACGTGGGCTACGGCAAGACCGAGGTGGCCCTCCGGGCCGCCTTCAAGGCGGTGATGGACGGCAAGCAGGTGGCGGTGCTGGTGCCCACCACGGTGCTGGCCCAGCAGCACCTGGTCACCTTCCGGCGGCGGACGGCGGCCTTCCCCATCCGCATCGAGGTGCTCAGCCGCTTCCGCACTCCTAAGGAGCAGCGGGCCGTGCTGAAGGACCTGGCCACGGGGAGCGTGGACATCTGTATCGGCACCCACCGGCTGCTGCAGAAGGACGTGGCCTTCAAGGACCTGGGGCTGCTCATCATCGACGAGGAGCAGCGCTTCGGCGTGGGCCACAAGGAGCACTTCAAGAAGCTGCGGCGGGAGATTGACGTGCTCACCTTGAGCGCTACCCCCATCCCCCGCACCCTCCACATGTCCCTGGTGGGGGTGAGGGACATGAGCACCATCGAGACGCCGCCGGAGGAGCGGCTGCCCATCAAGACCTACGTGGCCGAGTACCAGGAACGGCTGGTGCGGGAGGCGGTGCTGCGGGAGATGGAGCGGAACGGGCAGGTATTCTTCGTCCACAACCGGGTGCAGAGCATTGCCTTCGTCGCTAGCCAGCTCCAGGCCCTGGTGCCCGAGGCCCGGGTGGCGGTGGCCCACGGCCAGATGCCGGAGGGCGAGCTGGAGCGGGTGATGGCCGGTTTTATCCAGGGCGACCGCGACGTGCTGGTCTGTACCACCATCATCGAGTCCGGGCTGGACATGCCCAACGTCAACACCATCATCATCAACCAGGCGGACAAGTTCGGGCTGACCCAGCTCTACCAGCTGCGCGGGCGGGTAGGGCGCGGGGCCGAGCTGGCCTATGCCTACCTGCTCTATGACGGCCGGAAGCGGCTGACCCCCACCGCCCGGCAGCGTCTCAAGGCCATCCACGAGGCCACCGAGCTGGGGGCGGGCTACAGCCTGGCGATGAAGGACCTGGAAATCAGGGGGGCGGGCAACCTGCTCGGGGTGAAGCAGAGCGGTAACATCAGCGCCGTTGGCTTCCACCTCTACTCCCGGCTGCTGGCCGAGGCGGTAGCCGAGCAGAAGGCCCGGCTCGCCGGCGGGCCGGTGGCCCCGCCCTCTTCCCTGCCCGCCCCCGGCGTTGACCTGCCCCTCCCCGCCTATATCCCCGAGCACTACGTGGCTGACCTGGATACCCGGCTGGCCTTCTACCAGCGGCTGGTCGGCGTATCTGACACGGCCGGGGTGGACGACCTGGGCCGCGAGCTGGCCGACCGCTTCGGCCCCCCGCCCCGGGAGGCCCGGAACCTGCTCTACGCCGTCCGGGTGAGGGTGCTGGCGGCCCGGGCCGGCATCGAGTCCGTCGGCAGCGTGGACGGCCATCTGGTGCTGCGCTGCTTTAACGGCCTGGCCTTTGACCGGCAGAAGCTTGAGTCTCTCCTCAAGGAC
>JAZDIY010000252.1:0-9040 GCA_043804445.1 Chloroflexota bacterium
GGATGTTCTGGGCCCCGTAGGTATGCTGGGTGGTGCCCATGGCGTACAGGATGGTGCCGGATTTACCCGTCTGGCCGGTGGCGGCATAGGTGCGGCAGGTCTCGTTAAAGACATCCACCGGTGTCCCGGTGATGCTGCTCACCTTTTCCGGGGTGTAGCGGGCGACGTGGCGCTTCAGCATCTGGAAGACGCAGTTGGGGTCTTTAAGGCTCTTGTCCTTCAGGGGGATGCCCTGGGCGTCCACCTGGTACTGCCAGGTAGACTTATCGTATTTACGCTTGGCATTATCGGTCTCGTTCAAAACCCCGGCGTAACCGGAAAACAGCCCGTCCAGCTCGGCCGGCCCCTGGTACGCCGGGTTAATCAGGTAGGGGGCGTTGGTGTACTCGGTGATGTAGGTCAGGTTGTAGTTAGCGGGATTGGCCTCAATGTCATCCATGATGTACTTAATCATGCCGTTAACAAAGGCGATATCCGTACCGGACCGGAGCGGGGCGTAGATATCCGCCTTGGAGGAGGTGCGGGTAAAGCGGGGGTCAACGCTGATGAGCTTGCCCCCCCGCTCCTTGGCCACGGTAATCCAGCCGAAGGCGGCCGGGTGGTTTTCGGCCGGATTTGAGCCGATAGCCAGTACGCAGTCGCTGTTAGCGATGTCATTCCAGTGGTTGGTCATGGCCCCGCGGCCGAAACTCTCCGCCAAACTGGCGACAGTGGGGGAATGTCATATACGGGCGTGGTGTTCCAGGTATACGATGCCGAGAGACCGGGCCATTTTGCTCAGGAGGTAGCACTCCTCGTTGTCCAGGGCCGAGCCACCCAGGCTGGCGATGGCCTCCGTGCAGTTGACCAGGTTGCCGGTGCTGTCCCGCTCGGTGAAGTTCTTGTCCCGGGTGTCTTTCAGCCTCCGGGCAATGGTGTCAAGGGCCCAGTCCCAGTTCTTCTCCTCCCAGCCAGAGGCCCCGGGGGCCCGGTAGAGGACCTTGGAGAGCCGCCAGGGGTTATCGGCGCCTACCTGGCGCAGGGCAGCCCCCTTGGCGCAGGCCGCCCCGCGGTTGATGGGGTGGTCAGGGTCACCTTCGATGTTGACCACCTTGCCGTTCTCGCTGGTAACCAGAAAGCCGCAGCCGGAGCCGTCGTAGGGGCAGATAGTGGTCTTCTCGCCAATCTTTTTCCGGAGGGGCAGCACCGGGTTGGCCTTGGCCAGGGCGACATCAGGGTTGAGGGCTCCGACCAGGAAAACACCCCCCATCCCAACCCCTGAGGCCTTCAGAAATTCGCGCCGGTTTAGTTCCATAAATACACCTCCTTGACCATCGCTTGTTGATCAGCGCCGGCCAGCGCCGGTGGTATCTAACGTCATCATGGTTGTTGGATAGAGAAGTTGCCAAACCAGGAGTAGGTATAAAACTCTACACATAACTAGGTATAAGACCCTACTTATGATAGGTTATTATACTTATAATGTCAATCCCTAATGCCCGATATTTTAGCATTTGTTAACTATGGCCGGGGAAACCTCTGGTTTGTCCCGGGGTCAGATACCTGGGGGCGGGGTATTAAGCGGGCCGTCGGTATCATCCCTTATTGACAATGGTGTGGTTAGGGGGTTATATTACCAATTGTGGTAGCCAGCATGTTGGCCGGTAACCCATAGGCTCTTGAGATGATATTCCCCGGCTCTTGGTGCCCAGGTTATCGGTTGGGGGAATAGTAGCATAATCTAAAGAGCGGGCGTGGGTCTTTGAGCAGGATATTATTTCAGACAGCATAGGCGCTACCCCTAACGAGGTGTGGTAGCGCCTTTCTTTTTTGCTTGAAATACAAATATGGCCGAAGAGGGACAAAATGGCAACGGAACAGGACAAGACGCTAGCCGGGCTGAAAACAGCTATCCAGATGGAGATAGACGGTAAGGCATTTTACCTTAAAGCCAGCCGGCAGAGCGGCAACGAGCTGGGCCGGCGGTTGCTGGCGTCGCTGGCGGCTGAGGAGGATATCCACCGCCAGGTATTTGAGGGGGTCTATGATGCCATCCGCCACCAGAAAGCCTGGCCGCTGACGGAGGTCAAGACCGAGGCGGATAAGGGCCTGAGGACCATCTTTGCCCGGGCCACCGCGGAGATGGGGGCCAAGGTCAAGGCCCCGGCCAGTGAGCTTGATGCCGTCCGGGTGGCCATCGGCATGGAAAGCCGGAGCTACGATTTTTATCAGGAGCGGAGTCGGAGCGCCGGCTATGAGGTGGAGAAGGACTTTTACCTGAAAATAGCGGCTATTGAGCAGCAGCACCATCTTCTGTTGGTTGATTACCTGGAATACCTCGGTGATCCCGCCGGCTGGTTCGTGAAGCACGAGCACCCGTCGCTGGACGGCGGCTAAAAAATACCTCTGGGTAAGGAGGGGATGCCATGGAGCAGCAACAGATTGTTACCCTGCTGAATGCTGACCTTGAGGATGAGCACGGCGCTATCATACAGTACCTGGCCCATGCTTACGCCATGGGCGAGGGTGAAATGGCCTGCGAGATTGAGGCTATCGCCCGGGAGGAGATGCGCCACCTGGACTGGCTGGCGAAGACCATCGTGGCCCTGGGGGGTACCCCCAGCCTGAAACGGGGCAAGATGCTGCCGGGCGGCGAGGCGGTACCGGCCTGGATGCAGAACAACGTGCTCCTGGAAGAGGGTGCCATCTCCAGTTACCGCCAGCACATCCAGGCCATTGACGATGCCGGTGTAAAGCGCCTGTTACGGCGCATCCTGTCGGACGAGGAGTCACACCATGGTGATTTCCAGCATTTTATCGATAAGGCGAAAAAGGAAGGCATGAAGGATTTGCGGGGTGACCGTACTGACCAGGTGGCCAGCCTGCTGAACCGGGGTGTCGAGCACGAGTACACCGTGGTCCTGCAGTACCTGTGGCAGGCTTACCTGACCCCGGACAGTGAGATTAAGCGGCAGCTGGAGGACGGGGCGGTCAATGAGATGCAGCACATGGGCTGGCTGGCGGAGGAGATGGTGGGCAGCAGCGGCAGCCCCCGTCTGGAGCATACCGATGTTGACCGGTCAACCGATAGCGCCGATATGCTCCGGGCTGATATCAGCATTGAGCATGAGGTGGCGGGGGAGTACGATCGGGCGGCCCGGCAGGTTAAGGACCCCGGTCTGCAAAAGCTGTTCCGGCGGATAATGAACCACGAGCTATACCATGCCGAGGTCTTCAAAGACCTGCTGGACAAGAAATAGTCGGTATCAGGTCTACACAGGCGGTATGCCGGGGAGGGGGTGATGGCCATAACCAAGGCATAAATAACGGATAAACTTGGCTGATAAGCCCGGGCGGTGTCTGTCTTACGGTGCCCGCCCGGCTTTTACCGGTAATAAGGGTGGTTTCATCGGAGAAAACGGGAATAAGCTTTTGCGGGGGGTAACAGGTGTCTACAGAATTGGTCCACATCGGATTTAACAATATTTTAGCCATGAACCGGGTTATCGCCATCGCCTCACCGAATTCGGCGCCTACCAAACGCACCGTTCAGGAGAGCCGTAATAACGGGCGGCTGGTTGACATGACCAATGGGCGAAGGACCAAGGCGGTGGTCTTCACTGACAGTGGGCATATTGTGCTGGCGGCGCTGGCTCCGGAAACCATCGCCGGCCGGCTGCAGGTGAGCCGGGTCGGTTCCGGGATGAGAATTGAGCAGGATGAAGAGAGAGGTGAGGTTTAACGTTGAGGTGGTGTGGCATCAGCCGGTAGCCAGGCCCCTGCTTCTGGTGCTTTCCAGCCCATCGGGGGCGGGTAAGGATACCGTTCTGGCCCGCTTAAAACAGCTGGGGTGTCCCCTCCAGTATATCACCACGGTGACTACCCGGTCGCGGCGGGCCAGTGAGAGGAATGCCGTGGACTACCACCTCATCTCAAACGAGCGCTTCCAGCAGATGATTAATCGGGGGGAGCTGCTGGAGTGGGCTAACGTTTACGGCAACTACTACGGGGTGCCGGCGCAGCCGGTAAAACAGGCCCTGGAGAGGGGACAGGATACCATTGTCAAGGTTGACGTCCAGGGGGCGGCGACCCTTAAAAAAATCCTGCCCGGGGGCGGTGTTCATTTTCCTGGTGCCGCCTTCCATGGACGACCTGGTAGCCAGGCTGGAGCAGCGCCATACCGAGCTGCCTGACGAGCTGGCCCGGCGTCTGGCCAAGGCGGGGGAAGAGATAAAACACATGCCGTTGTTTGACTACGTGGTGATTAACCGGCGGGATGAAATTGATGCGGCGGTCTCGGACATCCAGGCGATTATTACCGCGGAAAAGTGCCGGGTGAAACGGCGGGAGATTATTATCTAGCCTGCCTTAAGCGATGGCGTGCAGTATTAGCGCGAACAGGTAGCCCAGCACCCCGCAGATAGGGAAGGTCACTACCCAGGCGGTAACGATGTTACCGGCCACCCCCCAGCGTACTGCGGAAAGCCGCTGCGTGGCACCTACCCCCATGATGGCAGCACTGATGCAGTGGGTGGTGCTTACCGGGATGCCCAGGTGGGAAGCGGCTTCGATTACCGAGGCGGCAGAGGCCTGGGCAGCAAAACCGTGTACCGGTCTCAGGGTGGTCACCCTCAGGCCCAGCGTCTTCATCACCCGCCACCCCCCCAAGGCGGTGCCGGTGCTGATGGACATGGCGGAGATGATGATGACCCACCACGGGATGCTGTCCCACAGTTCGCTCCGGCCGGTATAGATTACCAGGGCCATGGTGATGATGCCGATGGGCATCTGTCCGTCGTTCTTGCCGTGGCTGTAGGCCATAAAAGCCCCGGAGAGGATTTGCAGGTTACTGAAGATGATCCGTAGCTGGGCGGGGATACTGCGCCGGAACAGCCAGAAGAGGGTCACCATCAGGATAAAGCCGCCGATGAAGCCGAGGACGGGGGCGGTGACCACGGCGGAGAGGATCCGCTCCATGACGGCCCAGTTGACCGCCCTCCCTCCCGCCACGGCCATACCAGCGGCGGCCATGGCCGCCACGAAGCCGTGGGTCAGGCTGACGGGCAGGCCGTAGTAGGTGGCCAGCGAACTCCAGATGATGACCGCTCCCAGGGCGGCGATGACCGTCTGGTACGATATGGCCTCGGGGACGAGAATCCCCTTGCCGATGGTACGGGCGACGGCGGTGCCGGTGGCGGCCCCGGCCAGGTTGGCTACAGCGGCCATCATGACGGCATTGCGGGCGGAAAGCACGCGGCTGCCCACTACTGTAGCGATAGCGTTGGCGGCATCATTCAGGCCGTTGACGTAACCAAAACCGAGGGCCAGGGCGATGATGAAAACCAGTAGCCCCAGCGAGGCATCAGGCATGTTTCAGGGCGACTCCTTCAATCACGTTGGCCACGTCCTCGCACCGGTCGGTGGCGCTCTCCATATGTTCGTAAATCTCGCGCCACTTGATGATGTGGGATGTGTCGGTGTCGTTGTCAAACAGTTCGCCCAGGGCAGAGCGGAATACCTTGTCGGCGGCGTTCTCCAGGCGGTTCAGCTCCACGCAGTGTTCCAGTACCTGCTTGAGTTCAGCCCGGCGCCGCAGCTTGGGTACGGCCTTGGCTACCTCATCGGCCGCCTGGACGATGATATCGGCCAGCTCCTTGGCCGCCTGGCTGGGCTGGTTCACCCGGTAGATAAACATGGCGTCGGCGGCGGAATGGATAAAGTCGGTCACGTCATCCATGGTGTGAGCCAGCAGGGCAATATCCTCCCGGTCAAACGGGGTGACGAAGGTGCGGTGGAGCTGGGCCATGATCTGGTGAGTAATGGTGTCTCCCTGGTGCTCCATCTCGGTTATTTCGGCTACTTTGCCCCCCACGTCTTCCCAGGTATCCACCATGGCCTTCAGCCCCCGGGCGGTCTTGACCATGTTCCGGGCGCTCTCCTCGATGAGGTCAAAGAATTTCTCTTCCCGGGGTATGAAAGGAAACTTCAGCACGGTCAACCCTCCTCGGCTCGCCTCGGACTGTCGGGAAGTGGTGAGGGCAAAACATCCGGCTGGGTTACCTCACCGTATTCGGGCAGGTCATCAGCTGAAGGCTAATGCTTATTCTACTGCCCGTAGCTTTAGCGCTTGGTGTACTGAGGTGCCTTGCGCGCCCGCTTGAGTCCGGGCTTCTTCCGCTCTTTGGCCCGCGAGTCACGGGTGAGCAGGCCGTTCTGGCGCAGTACCTTCTTCAGCGTTTCGTCGGCCTGTACCAGGGCCCGGGCGATACCGTGAGATATCGCGTCGCTCTGCCCGGTGACGCCGCCACCGGTGACCTTGACCATCACGTTATACTTGCCGGTACCCTCGGTCACCAGCAGGGGTTGCAGTATGGCGCGCCGGTGTTCCAGGCGGGGAAACCTCGTCTCGTAGGGGGTACCATTGATGATAATAGCCCCATTACCCGGTAGCACCCTCACCCGTGCCACCGAGGTCTTGCGTCTGCCGGTACCATAAAAGTAAATTTGCTTTTCCAAGTTGCACCTACCCTTTTACACTTCGCTTTAGGCCAGCTTCTCCGTGGTTGCTTCGGCAGCACCGGCCCCGGTCTGTCCCCGGTGTGGGTGTTCGGCGCCGGCGTAGACCTTCAGCTTTTTTACCATCTGCGCCCCCAGCCGGGTGTGGGGCAGCATCCCTTTGACGGCATGGTGGACTACCTTGGCGGGGTCCGTCTGCATCAATACTTCCAGGGTGACGCTTCTCAGCCCGCCGGGATAACCCGAATGACGGTAGTAGGTCTTTTGCTTGGCCTTGTTGTTACCGGTAACCCGGACCTGGCTGGCGTTGATGATGACCACGAAGTCACCGGTATCCAGGGTGGGGCTGAAGGTCGGTTTGTGCTTACCTATCAGCAGACTGGCGGCCCGGGTGGCCAGCCGCCCCAGAATCTGGCCGGAGGCATCAATCACGTGCCACTGCCGCTTGATATCGTTATGACTGGTGCTGTAGGTTTTCATCACATCGTCTCCTCAAAAGGCCCGGCGTAGTTCACTCTCTCCAGGTACAGCCCGCAGGCCGGTGCCGTGGGCCAGGCCAGCCCGGGCTTTTTCGCCTCAATTATATCATAAAACTGGCTGACACTCATCTTTCCCAGGCCCACCCTGATGAGGGCCCCTACCGTGTTACGCACCTGGTGGGGCAGAAAGGCATTGGCTACCATGCGGTAGATGACCATGTCCCCCTGCCACTCGGCCTCCGCCCGGTAAAGGCTCCGCACCGTGCTCTTTATCCCGGTAGCGTCCCCGGTGACAAACGACGCCATATCATGCTGGCCCAGCAGCCCCTGGCTGGCCTGGTTCATCGCTTTGATATCCAGGCGTGCCTTTACCTGATAGGCCCGCCCTGACCACAGGGGTGAGCGGGCCGGGCGGTTCAGTATGTAGTAGCCGTATTCCCGGCTCAGGGCATCACGCCTTACGTTGAAGGTATCCGGCACCCGGTGGGCTGACCTGACGGCGATATCGTCCGGCAGATAGTGGTTCAGTCCGCTGACCAGGGCCTTTACCGGGAGGCTCGAGCCTGTACTGAGGCAGACCACCTGTCCCCGGGCATGGACCCCGCTATCGGTGCGGCTGGCGGCCATTACCCTGGTCCGCTCGCCGGTAAGCCGGTGCAGGGCCTTCGAGGTCTCATCCTGGACTGTCGCCGCGTTGGCCTGCCACTGGAAGCCGCCGTAGCGGGTACCGGCATACTCCATGATTACCACAATCTGGCCGGGCGGCACTCTACACTACCAGTTCAAGCCGGGCCATGGGGGCCCCGTCACCCAGCCTTGCCCCCAGCTTGGTGATGCGGGTATAGCCGCCGGGACGCTCCGCGTAGCGGGGGGCCAGCTCGGCAAATAGCTTGGCCACCACCTTGGTATCGAAAATAAAGGCCAGGGCCTGGCGGCGGGCGCTCAAATCCCCCGCTTTGCCCAGGGTAATCATCTTCTCCGCCATCGCGCGCACCTCCTTGGCCTTGGCCTCGGTGGTGGTAATCTTCTCGTAGTCCAGCAGGTCCGTCACCAGGTTACGATACAGCGCCCGGCGGTGTCCCGAAGAGCGACTGAACATTCTGCCCGCTACCTTGTGTCTCATGCTAACTGTACCTCAAATTATTGCTAGTCGGCTGGTGTCTCGTTTTCGGCGGCCCCGGTCTCAGTTTCGCCCGGCAGACCCGCCGCGGCGCCGGGGCGTGACCCCGGTTCATCATCGGCAGCCTCTTGGGCGGCTGACGAGGCCAGCGATTGCCCCATTTCGTTGAGGCGCTCCTCGATTTCCTGCCGGGACTTCTGGCCGAAGTTCCGCAGTGTCATCAGTTCTTTTTCACCACGGCTGAGCAGCTCTCCCACCGTGGTGATGCCGGCCCGCCGCAGGCAGTTCATGGTGCGCACCGACAGGTTGAGCTGCTCTACCGGCATATTATATTGCTCATCAGGGATGGAGGGGGGGATGTGCTCTTTCTCGGCCTGTAGCTGGAAGATCTTGGCGTAGTTGGCGAAGGGTGACAGTTGCTCAATCAGGATGCCGGCCCCCTTGCTCAGGGCATCTATCGGGGAGATGGTGCGGTCGGTCCATATTTCCAGGTTCAGCCGCTCGCGGCTGGTCTCCTGGCCGATATGGGTGGGCTCCACGGAAAAGTTGACCTTGCGTACCGGGGTGAAGATGGCGTCTACCGGGATGGTGCCGATGGGCAGGTTGTCGCTGGGCTCGGCTTCTCTATAGCCTACCCCCAGCTCGACGTCGAACTCCACGTACAGTCTGGCCTCCGGTGAGTCCAGGGTGGCCAGATGAAGCTCGGGGTTGACAATTTCAAAGTCGGTGGTGGGCTTGATATCAGCCGCCAAGACCTCTTTTTTCCCGGCCATTTCCATCTCCAGTTTACCCGGCTGGCCTGATACCGGTCTTAGCCTCAAGGCCTTAACGTTGAGCAGGAACTCGGTGACGTCTTCCTTGACGTGTTCAATGGTGGTGAATTCGTGTTGTACCCCGTCAAGCCGGACATGGGTTACCGCTGCCCCCGGTAGGTAACCGAGCAGCA
>JAZDIY010000253.1:0-2943 GCA_043804445.1 Chloroflexota bacterium
TCCGGTGCCGGTGGCCCTGGCCGCCCGGCTGGGTGTCCCCGTGGTGGGCACCAGCGCCAACCTGAGCGGCCAGCCCAGCCCGCTGACCGCGGCCGAGGTCCGTGCTCAGCTGGGTGACCGGGTAGATTTGATTATTGACGGGGGCCGGTGCCCCGGGGGCCGTGAGTCCACCGTGGTGGATGTCAGCGGCGAGAAGCCGGTGGTGTTGCGGGAAGGGGCGATACCGGTGAGCGAGCTCAAGGTATGTGGCATTGTTTAGTGACCTGGCCCGGGGAACGGAGCCGGGCGGAGGTGGCGATTAGTGCGCGTTGCCTTTGGCTGTGACCACCGCGGCCTGGAGTACAAGCGACTGGTGATGCGGCTGGTCGGCGAGCAGGGGCAGCAGTGCCAGGACTTCGGCTGCCATACGGCAGCCTCGGTGGACTATCCCGATATCGCCCGGGCGGTGGCCGGGGCGGTGGCCGGCGGTGACTTTGAGTTTGGCGTCCTGGTCTGCAGCACCGGCATCGGCATGAGCATCGCCGCCAACAAGGTGAAGGGGGTGCGGGCGGCCCTCTGTCACGATGCCTTCACCGCCGGCCGGGCCCGCCAGCACAACGATGCTAATATCCTCTGCCTGGGGACCAGGGAGGCCCCGGCGGCGGTGGCGGAGATGGTGCACGCCTTTCTTACCACGCCGTTTGAGGGGGGGCGGCACCAGCGCCGGCTGGACAAGATAAAGGCCCTGGAGGGCTGAAGGTATTTGGCTTGACAATAGGCAGGCATTATGTTATGTTTTGCCTACAGGGTTGGCAGGATGTCTGGGAAGCAGGCCGTCCCCGTGGGGACGGTCTTTTAATTATCGGCGCAGGAGACTGGGCGGTATGAAAAGTGATGCGGTCAAGAAAGGCATCGAGCGGGCCCCGCACCGTTCCCTGCTGCACGCTCTGGGCCACTCCCGGTCGGAGCTGGAGCGGCCTTTCATTGGTATTGTCAGCAGCTACAGCGAGATTATCCCCGGCCACGTGCACCTGCGCCAGATTGCCGAGGCGGTGAAGCGGGGGGTGAGCCAGGCCGGCGGCGTGCCCTTTGAGGTGAACACCATCGCCATCTGTGACGGCATCGCTATGAACCACCCCGGGATGAAGTACAGCCTGCCCAGCCGGGAGCTGATTGCCGACTCGGTGGAGGTGGTGGTGGCCGCCCACGCCTTTGATGCCCTGGTCTTCGTCACCAACTGTGACAAGATTATCCCGGGGATGCTGATGGGAGCGGTACGCTTGAACCTGCCGGCCATCATGGTCAGCGGCGGGCCGATGCTGGCGGGGCGCCTGAGCCAGGGTGACCGGACCCAGCAGGTTGACCTCAGCTCGGTGTTCGAGGCGGTGGGGAAGGTGACCAAGGGCACCATGACCCTTGAGGAGCTGGCCCGGCTGGAGGCGGTGGCCTGTCCCGGGCCGGGGAGCTGCTCCGGGATGTTTACCGCCAATACCATGAACTGCGCTACCGAGGCCATGGGGATGGGGCTGCCGGGGAACGGCACTATACCGGCGGTGGATGCCCGGCGCAGCCAGCTGGCGGAGGCGGCGGGGCGGCGGGTGATGGCCCTGCTGGCCGGGGAGGTAAGCCCCCGGGACATCATTACCCGGGAATCAATCTGGAACGCCTTCGCCGTGGACATGGCCCTGGGGGGCAGCACCAACTCCGTGCTGCACCTGATGGCGGTGGCCCATGAGGCGGGGATTGACTTTCCCCTCAGTATGGTGAACCAGGTCAGCGAGGGTACCCCGCACCTGTGCCGGATGCGCCCGGCGGGTGATTACCACCTGGAGGACCTAGACCGGGCCGGGGGCATCCCGGCGGTGATGCACGAACTGAAGGCCGTTTTGCACCTGGACTGCCCCACGGTATCCGGTCAGACGGTGGCGGCGCTGGTTGCGGACAGCCAGGTGCGTGACCGGCAGGTCATCCACTCGGTGGCCGATGCCTACTCCCCCCACGGCGGCATCGCCGTCCTCTTCGGTAACTTGGCCCCGGAGGGGGCCGTGGTCAAGCGGTCGGCGGTGGCCCCGGAGATGATGGTCCACCAGGGGCCGGCCCGGGTGTTTGACGGCGAAGAGGCGGCCACCGCGGCCATTATGGCCGGGGAGATTAAACCGGGTGAGGTGCTGGTCATCCGCTACGAGGGGCCCAGGGGCGGGCCGGGGATGCGGGAGATGCTCACCCCCACCTCGCTGCTGAGCGGCATGGGCCTGGACAAAGCGGTCGCCCTGGTCACCGACGGGCGGTTCTCCGGGGCCACGCAGGGGGCGGCCATCGGGCACGTCTCCCCGGAGGCGGCCGGCCGGGGGCCTATCGCCGCGGTACAGAATGGCGATATAATTAAGATTGATATTCCCGCTTACCGGCTGGAGGTAGCCCTGACGGATAAGGAGATAGCCAGCCGCCTGGCCCGGCTGGGGGAATTTGAGCCCGGGATAAAGACCGGCTATCTCCGTTACTATATCGAAAGGGTGACCTCAGCCAGCACGGGGGCGGTATTTAATAAGTAGGGGGGACGAGACCATGAAACTGACCGGTGGCCAGATTATCTGCGAGAGCCTGGTAAAGGAGGGCGTCGACGTTATCTTCGGCATCCTGGGGGGGACCGTGCTGCCCCTCTACGATACCCTGCCCCAGTACCCGCAGCTGCGCCACATCCTGGTACGCCACGAGCAATGTGCTGCCCACGCCGCCGACGGCTACGCCCAGGTGACGGGCAAGGTGGGCGTGTGCTTCGCCACCTCCGGCCCCGGGGCAACCAACCTGGTAACCGGCATTGCCAACGCCTATCTTGACTCGGTGCCCATGGTGGCCATCACCGGCCAGGTGGCCCGCCCCTTTATCGGTAAGGACTCCTTTCAGGAGGTAGACATTACCGGCATTACCCTGCCCATCACCAAGTATAACTACCTGGTGATGGAC
>JAZDIY010000254.1:0-2197 GCA_043804445.1 Chloroflexota bacterium
TTCATCCCCACCCTGTGCCACGACAGCAAGCTGGAGCCCTACGGTTCCTGCTGGGTGTGCCTAGTGGAGGTCAAGAACGCCCGGGGCTTTGTGCCGGCCTGCGCCACCAAGGTGATGGACGGGATGGTGGTGGAGACCGAGAACGACCGGGTGAAGGCTGCCCGCCAGATGGCCCTGGGGCTGCTGCTGTCCAACCACTCCGGCGACTGCATAGGACCCTGCGTTGACACCTGCCCGGCCGGCTGCGACGTCCAGGGCTACACCGCACTGATAGCTAACGGCATGGAGGCCGAGGCCATCAAGCTGATCAAAGAGACCCTGCCCCTTCCGGCCAGCTTGGGCCGGGTCTGCCCGCATCCCTGCGAGACCGAGTGCCGCCGCAACCTGGTGGAGGAGCCGGTGTCCATCTGCTACCTCAAGCGGCATGCGGCCGATTTCGACCTCAACTCCGGCCAGCCGTACCTGCCCCCGGTGGCGCCCAATAGCGGCAAGAAGGTGGCGGTGGTGGGGGCCGGCCCGGCCGGGCTGACCGCCGCCTACTACCTGCGCCAGAAGGGCCATCAGGTCACCGTCTACGAGGCCCTGCCCAAGTCCGGCGGATGGCTGCGCTACGGCATTCCGCAGTACCGCCTGCCCAAGGAGGTGCTGGACCAGGAGGTCAAGACCATCACCGATCTGGGGGTGGAGATAAAATACAACCAAAGATTAGGCCAGGATATCGACCTGGAGGGCCTGAAAGACCAGTATGACGCGGTATTCCTGGGCATGGGGGCCCACGCCTCCTCCAGGATGGGGGTGGAGAACGAGGAGGACCGCGGGGTGGTGGCCGGGATTGATTTTCTAAAACGCCTGACCATGGGCGAAAAGTTCAACGTGGGGAAGAAGGTGGCGGTCATCGGCGGCGGCAACACCGCCATTGACGCCGCCCGGACCTCCCTGCGGCTGGGGGCCGAGGAGGTGTTCATCGTCTACCGCCGCTCGGAAAAGGAGATGCCGGCCAACCCCTTCGAGATCGAGGAGGCCAAGCACGAGGGGGTCAAGTTCCAGTTCCTGACCGCGCCCACCCGGGTGATTGCCTGCACCCACGACAAGAACGGGGCCATCTCCTGCCAGAAGATGGAGCTGGGCGAGCCCGACGCCTCGGGCCGCCGCCGTCCGGTGCCGGTCCAGAATTCCGACTTTCATATCGAGGCCGACCTGATCATCTCCTGCATCGGCCAGAGCCCCGACCTGTCCGGATTGGGCGAGAATCACAACCTAAAGATCACCCGCTGGACCACGCTTGAGACCGATCCCGAGACCGGGGCCACCGCCGATCCCAAGGTATTTGCCGCCGGGGACATGGCCAACGGGGCGGCCACCGTGGTGGAGGCCATCGGAGGGGCCCGCAAGGCGGCCCTGGCGATCGACAAATACCTAAGATACGACAAGACTGAGAAGAAAGTAAAACAATACAACATCACCAAGGGCAAGATCAACCAGGTGCCCAAGGAGCTGTTCGCCGATGAGCCCAAAAAGGCCAAGGCCAAAATGCCGATGCTGGAGCCCTCCCAGAGAAGGAATTTCGACGAGGTGGAGAAGGGCTTCTCCCGCCTTACCGCCATCGAGGAGGCCAAGCGATGCCTGGAGTGCGGCTGCGCCGACATGCAGGAGTGCAAGCTGCGCGATTACGCCACGGTCTACGACGTGATGGTCCAGCGCTTCATGGGCGAGGTTAAGCAGCATCCCATCGACGACAGCCATCCCTTCCTGGTGCGCGACCAAAGCAAGTGCGTGATGTGCGGGCGCTGCGTCAGGATGTGCCTGGAGGTGGTGGGGGCGGCGGCCCTGGGCTTTGTCTACCGCGGGTTCAACGCCATAGTGGCCCCGACAATGGAGAAGCCCTATCCCGAATCTCCCTGCGTGTCCTGCGGGGCCTGCATCGAGACCTGCCCGGTGGGGGCACTGACCGAGAGGGTGCGGCACATCAAGCCCTCGCCCTGGAAGATGGAGAAGGTCCCCTCGGTGTGCACATTCTGCGGAGTGGGCTGCGGCCTGGACCTGAATATCATGGACAACAAGGTGGTCCGGGTCACCGGCAGCGAGGACAGCCCGGGCAGCCAGGGCTCGCTGTGCTTCAAGGGCAAGTTCGGCTTCGAACTCATCCACTCACCAGAGCGTTTGACTGCTCCAATGGTCAAGGCCGGGGCCAAACACA
>JAZDIY010000255.1:0-6272 GCA_043804445.1 Chloroflexota bacterium
TAATCTTGCGGCTCTTTCTCTCCGGACCGGCAATCACCCGGTCGATGGACTCTTCAAGCTCCTGCATATCGACGGCTTTCTTGTCGCGCCGGGCGGCCAGAATGGCGGCCTCGTTGACCAGGTTGGCCAGGTCGGCCCCGCTGAAGCCGGCGGTCTGTTTGGCCAGCGTGTCCAGATTGACCGCTTCGTCCAGCGGCTTGCCGTTGGTGTGGACCTTGAGGATGGCGCTGCGGCCGTGGAGGTCGGGCCGGTCCAGCACCACCCGCCGGTCAAAGCGGCCGGGGCGGAGCAGGGCGGGGTCCAGGATATCGGGGCGGTTGGTGGCCGCCAGTATGATGATGCTGGTGTTGGTGTCAAAGCCGTCCATCTCCACCAGTATCTGGTTGAGGGTCTGCTCCCTCTCGTCGTGGCCGCCGCCCAGCCCGGCCCCGCGGTGGCGGCCGACGGCGTCAATCTCATCGATGAAGATGATGCAGGGGGCGTTGCGCTTGGCCTGCTCGAAGAGGTCGCGCACGCGCGAGGCCCCGACGCCGACGAACATCTCCACGAACTCGCTGCCGCTGATGGAGAAGAAGGGGACGCCGGCTTCGCCGGCGATGGCCCGGGCCAGCAGCGTCTTGCCGGTACCGGGCGGGCCGATGAGCAGCAGCCCCCGGGGGATACGGGCCCCCAGCGTCTGAAACTTCTCCCGTGACTTGAGGAACTCAACCACCTCGTACAGCTCCTGCTTGGCTTCCTCTACCCCGGCCACGTCGTCAAAGGTCACCGTGGGGGTGTTGGTGGCAAAGAGGCGGGCCCGGCTCCGCCCGAAGCTGAGTGCCTGGCTGTTGGCCCCCCGGGCCTGGCGGAACAGGAAGAAGAGCAGCCCGCCGAAGATGACCAGGGGAATGATGCTGATGAGGGCATTCCCCCAATCAAAGCCGCCGGACGACTTCACCTCGTAGGTTACGCCCTCAAGGTTGAGGCCGAGGTCTTTCAGGTCCACCAGGGTGAGATTGCCGATATAGACCTTCAGCTCCTCGCCGTCGGTGGTGGTCACCAGCAGCGCCTCGCTGTCAACCTCAATCTTGGCCAGTTGCTTGTTCTGGGACATGGTCACGATTTCGTTAACGCTGACCTCGTTCGGTTGCTGGGTGGTAGACGCCAGGCGCGAGAAGACGGCGATGACGATGATAAGCACCGCGATGTAGATCAGGCCGTAACGCTTCCAGCTTGTTTGCATGCTACTCCCTGGAGAGTATTCCCAGATACAGTATAACAGAAACGGGGTTGAATTGGAAAAAGACCGGTATTTACCGGGTGCGGTAGGTCGCCTGCAGAAGCTGAGCGTCTGCCTCCAGGTTGGGGCTCTCGCAGATGACCGTACCCCGGACGCGGTAGTCCTTAAGCGCCTGCAGGAATTCGCCGTAGCGGAAGTCGGACTCCGGCAGGTTGAGGTGTTTGATTTCCCCCTTCGGGCTGTAGGCGATGCCGGAGACATGGATATGGATGTCGGCCAGGGCCGCCCCGCCCAGCCGTTCTTTCACCCGCTCCAGAATGGCGGCGAACTCGGCATAGGTGTTATGCTGCCCGCTGCGGGCGTGGAGGTGGGCGAAGTCAAGGCAGGGCAACAGTCCCAGTTCGGCGCACAGCTTCAGGGTATCCTCCAGCCCCCCGAACTCGCTGAGCTTGCCGCCGATTTCCGGTCTGAGGCGCACCTGGCCGCTCAGCCCCTTCATCTGCTCCAGGGCCTCTTTCAGGTTGGTTCTGATGGTCGGGTAGGCCTTCTCCGGCGGGTCGCCCAGGTAGAAGGCGGGATGGAAGGCTACGCTCACCGCCCCGCACCACACCGCCACCTCGGCGGTCTGGCGCAGCCGCTCCTGGCTGGCCTTTATCTTGGCCTCATCACGGGCGTTGAGGTTGATGTAGTAGGGGGCGTGGGCGGTGAGGGTTATCCCCAGCCGGGAGGCGGTCTCCCGCACCTCCCGGGCCCCGGCCTCGCCCATCTTGACCCCGTGGACGAACTCCAGCTCCATACAGCCCAGCCCCAGCTCGGCCAGGCGCTCGATGCCGGCCACGCTGGAGCGGGCGCGGGCGCTGTGCGGCGTGCCGCCGGTGCCGAAGAGCAGTCTGTCCACGGTTTTTAATCCTTCCCCCCCATACAGTATAACATAACGATTAAGGCGGGATGTGATATAATAAAGTTATCTGGTCTAGTACCGCAGGGGGGAGGTTTTAGCCACTGGAAAACCTTGAAGTAGCCCGCCGGGTGGTGGCCGCCGCTGGCGAGAAGCAGGCTACGGATATTGTCTTACTGGATACCCGCGGGGTGTGTGACTTTGCTGATTATTTTATCATCTGCAGCGGCGAGTCAGAGCGGCAGCTCCAGGCCATCAGCGATGAGATTGCCCATACCCTGAAGCAGGCCGGCGTACTCCCCCGGCACTACGAGGGGATGGTGGACTCGGGGTGGCTGCTGCTTGATTTCGGCGATATCATCGTCCACATCTTCGCCCCGCCCCAGCGGGAGTACTACCGGCTGGAACAGCTGTGGAACAAGGCCGTGCCTCTGGTCAGGGTGCAGTAGCCGGGAAAATCTCCGCCTCGCTGAAGAAGATACTGATCTCCTGGGCGGCGGTCTCCGGCGAGTCGGAGCCGTGCACCGAGTTGTGCTCGATGTCCAGCCCGAAGTCCCCCCGGATGGTGCCGGCGGCGGACTTGGCCGGGTCGGTGGCCCCCATCGCCCGGCGGCTGACCGCCACCGCCTGCTCACCGGCGAGGACGGCGGCCACAATCGGGGCCGAGGTGATATAGTCCACCAGGCGGCCGAAGAAGGGCTTATCGGCGTGGACGGCGTAGTGGCGCCGGGCGGTGGCCCCGTCCAGGTGGAGCATCTTGAGGGCCACCAGCTTAAGGCCCTGCCCCTCCAGCCGGGCCAGGATGGCGCCGGCCAGGTTACGCTGCATGGCATCCGGTTTAACCAGTACCAGGGTTCTTTCCATCTGAAAGCTCCTTTTGGTTATTACTCAGTGTTGGGGCAGCAGCCCCGCTACCCGGGCCACCGAGACGGCGGCCAGCGAGTCCACCACCAGGTCGGCCTCTCGCAGGCTCTCCCTGGGATGGGTGTTGGTCACCGCCAGGCAGGCCATTCCCGCCCTTTTGGCGGCGGCCACCCCGGCCACGGCATCCTCCAGCACCACGCAATTCTCCGGGGCTACCCCCAGCCTCCGGGCGGCCAGCCGGAAGGCCTGCGGGCTGGGCTTGCCCTCGGCCACGTCCGGTCCCGCCACGATGGCGTGGAAGCAGGGCCGGATACCCAGCTCGCCGGTGAGCAGCCCGATGTTTTCCGGGGGGGCCGAAGAGGCCAGGGCGAGCTTGAAGCCGTTTTCCCGGAGGGACCGGAGCAGGGCCAGTGCCCCGGGCAGGGCCCTGACCTGCCCTTTTATGCTATCACGAAAGGCGGCCTCTTTGTCCCGTATGATGGCCTCCAGTTCAGCCGGGGCGATACCCTGCCCCAGGGTGCTGCGGATGATGGTGTCATTGCGCTGGCCGAAGTGGCGGCGGAAGTCCTCCGGGGTGAAGCTGACCCCCCGCCGGCGGAAGACCTGCTGCCAGGCGGCCCGGTGGTAGGGGCCGGAGTCAACGATGACGCCGTCCATGTCCCAGATGGCGGCGAGGGTGTTCCGGTCTATGGCTTTACTCATTTTTTAATCGGGTGACCCTATCCTCTTTGTCCCCTTCCCCTTAATTCAAGGGGAAGGGGAAGATTTTTTATAAGAGGGGCTTCGCCCCTCTTCAACACCCTGTCCACACTAGGGCTTCACCTCTCAGGCAACCCTGTAAAACTGGTCTTGCTCTCCTCGCCCCCCAAGCGTTTAACTTGTTATACTGAGGTTTGCCCGCTTGGATACCCCGTTTGTTGCCGGGATGATACTCTCCGAAACCATTTCCCACTGGGCAGTGCTTTCTCCAGGCACTCCCGCAAGGCCTGGCTTTGCCAGCCTTCAATACCCCTGGAAGCCGGGGTTTGCCCTCTTGTATCCCCCATCCGTGGAAGGGGTTTTAAAAGGGGCAAAGCCCCTTTAATGAAATATGTCTCCCTCTCCCCTTCCAAAGGGGAGAGGGATTAAGGGTGAGGGGTTCGGTAGTGTCCCTACCCACGGGAAGATGGCTCTTAAACACCCCCTTGTTATGCTCGTTCTCTCTTCTAGAATATACCTGTTTAAGGTTGGGTATCGTTGTCCCGCTGGCTGACCACGTAGAGGGTGGCGGTGGCCTCGGCCACCGGCGTGCCGTCGGTCAGGCAGAGCTCGGCCCGGGCCGGGAGCAGCTTTCTCTTGTTGTCGGTGATGGTGCCGGTGACCACCAGAGGCTCGCCCACCCGGGCGGGCCTTTTGAGCCTCATCTCCATCCTGGCGTTGACGCAGTTCGTCCCGGCATAGACGGAGGCCCAGCCGAAGGCCTCGTCAACCAGGCAGGCCAGGACGCCGCCGTGCACGATGCCGGGCCAGCCCTGATGGTAGGGCTGCGGGGTGAACTCGGCGCGGGCGGTCTGCCCGTCCCACTGGAACTGCAGCTTCAGGCCGATGGGGTTGCGCTGCCCGCAGCCGAAGCACAGGTCGTCCCCCTTGTCGGTGTCGAGGGATACCCTGGGCCAGTTTATCATCTTGGTCTCCAATCCTTGTCCGGCCGGGGCCGGGTAATCGATGGCCGCCGCAGGTAGAGCGGCTGAAGGGTGGTGGGGTCGTCCGGCGGGCCGGTCTGCAGCCGCCGGTAGCCCAGCTCGGCCAGGAAAGCGGCCCGCCGCAGCCGGGCCGCCGGTGGGGGGATGACGGCCCTGCCCCCGAGCCGCTGGTTCAGTTCGTCTATTATGGCCGGGCCGGGTTCCCCGCAGAAGACGGTGGGGGTGGCTATTTCGGCGCAGAGGCGGTCAATTACGGTGAGGTGCTCCGGCTCAAGGGTCTGCCACCGGTCGCCCTGCTGCTGGTAGGTGGCAGTGGCAATCTCCCCCCGGCCGGCGTTGAAGATGGGGCGGACCGGCCGGCCGGTCAGGGCATGCGGATAGGCGGCCACCTCCAGGGTGCTCAGGCCCACGATGGGGATGCCCCGGCTGAAGGCCAGCCCCTTGGCGGTGCTGATGCCCACCCGCAGTCCGTTGAAGCTGCCCGGCCCCCTGGCGACGATGATGCCGAGGGCGGCCTCGATGGTCAGCCCGGCCTGCGCCAGCAGGTGTTCCAGGTTGGGCAGCAGCTCTACCGAGTGGTTCTGCCCGGAGCGCCAGGTCAGCTCGGCCAGCACTTCACCTTCCCGGGCCAGGGCGATGCTGGCTATCTCGGTCGAGGTGTCTATCGCCAGGTACATTGGATTAAGACCTTTCTACCCCGGTAAGGGGGGTTTGCTTGACCTGTTGTAGCAGCGCCGCGTAGCGCTCGCCGCGGGCCTGGAAGGCCAGGGTGCGCTCGTTATCCGAGAGATAGCCTATCTCGATGCCGAGGTGCTCGGCGGGCAGAGCGCCGAGGCCCTTCTCCGCCCACTCCACCACGCAGACCCCGTTACCCTGAAAATAGTCGTCCAGCCCCAGGTCTTCAATCTCCTCGAGGCGGTCCAGCCGGTACAGGTCGATGTGGTACAGCGGCAGCCGCCCCTCGAGCTCCCTTACCAGGTTGAAGGTGGGGCTCACGGCGTAATCCCGGCTGCCCAGCCCCCGGGCGATGCCCTGGGTGAGACAGGTCTTGCCTGCCCCCAGCGGCCCGCTGAGCAGGAAGGTATCGCCGGGCCGGGCCAGCTCGCCCAGGCGGACGCCCAGCTGCCCGGTCGCCTCCGGGCTGCGGCTGGTCAGCCGGAATGAGTGAAGTGCTCCCATCCCGTCCTGTCCAGGCTGACCGGTTTCCCCTGCCCGTCTACCAGGGCTATCTTCCGGTCTTGAGCCGCCGTAATTTCACCGATGACGGTGAACGGGCAGGCGGCGGCTTTCACGTTATCAATGACCTCCGGCGGCCCGGTAAAGAGCAGCTCGTAGTCCTCGCCGCCGGCCAGGGCCAACTCCCGGGCCGCCTCTCCGAAGCCGGCCCGGGCCGCCGGGGAGACCGGTACCCGTTCAACCTCCACCCGGGCCCCCACCCGGCTGTGGGTGCAGATGTGCCCGAGGTCGGCCAGCAGGCCGTCGCTGATGTCGATGGCAGCCTTCACCCCGTGCCCCGCCAGCAGCTGCCCTTCGGCAATCCTGGGTTGGGGGCGGTGGAAGGCCTGGTTCAGGCGGGCGGTGGTCCCGGGGTCAAATTTTCGTTTTTCGG
>JAZDIY010000256.1:0-2630 GCA_043804445.1 Chloroflexota bacterium
GGGTGCCCGGCCTGCCCTTCGAGGTGTTCATCCTCAACGCCAAGTGCCACAACGTGGACGGCCTCTGCACCTTCCACCACCAGCTCAACGACGTGGTAGAGCCGGCCCTGGCCAGGGAGTACCGCAACGGCTGCATGGCCAACTACGAGGTAAGCATCGCCTCCCCGGTCTCCTCCGCGGAGGAGATGAAGAAGCGCCTGCCCCAGATTTCGCTGGCCCGGCAGCAGTTCTGGAAAAGGGTACACATCGATACCCGCCCCTGCGGGGCCTGCGCCCTCTACGACTTTACTGAGATGGGCATCAGCGCCGTCAAGATAGTGGGGCGCAAGAACAGCCTGGAGAAGAAGCTAACCGATATCGCCTTCATCAGGGGCTGCCTGGACTACCTGCAACAGGCCCGCCCCGACCGTGATACTTATGTCAAGTGGACGCAGCAGCGCTACCAGGGAACCTACCGGTACCCCTGCCGCATCTACATGTGCTACTATCCCTCGGTTAACCCGTCATGGAATACGCCGTCTTTATCACTAAACACGACCACCTGAAGTACTGCGGCCGGAACTTCAGCCGTCTTTACTACGGCAACGAGTTCTGCCCGCGTTTGCTGCCCGCCCCGGCCGAGCTGGCGGCGGTGCTGGACTTTGCCCGCCCCCTGGACTTCACCCTGGTCACCCCCTACCTCACCGACCCGGAGCTGGACCGGCTGAGGCCGCTCCTGGAGATGGTGGCCGATACCAGGCCGGAGAGCGAGGTGGTCTGCAACGACTGGGGGGTCTTCCAGGTGCTCAGGGAGGACTACCCCACCCTGACGCCGGTGATGGGGCGGCTGCTGAACAAGATGAAGCGCGGCCCCCGGCTGGCCCCGGTGATGGACCGGCTGCCGGCGGCGTCGCTGGAGTACTTCCGCAGCTCCAATTTAAGCGTGCCCCTCTTCCGCCGTTTCCTGCGGGATAACGGCGTGAGGCGGGCCGAGTTCGACAACGTGCTCCAGGGGATAGACTTCAGCTTCGATGATATGGCCCTGTCGCTCTACCTGCCCTTCGCCTACGTCACCACCACCCGGGCCTGCCTGGTGAACGCCTGCGACCAGCCGGAAAAACGGGATGTCATCGGCATCTTCCCCTGCCGGCGGGAGTGCCAGCGCTACACCTTCTACCTGCAGAACCAGGTAATGCCGGTGGCGCTGGTGCGCCAGGGCAATACCCTGTTCTTCAAAAACGAGGCCCTGCCCCCGGAGCTGGGGCCGGTAGACCGGCTGGTCATCGAGCCGGAGATACCCATGTAGCCATGAGAGGAGACTGCTTTTGAAAACGGTGCTGGTAACCGGTGGCTGCGGCTTTATCGGGGCCAACCTGTGCCCCTACCTGGGGGAGCGGGGCTATCAGGTCAGGGTGCTGGACAACCTGTCCGTGGGGAAAAGGGAGAACCTCGACCCGGCCGCCGAGCTGCTGGTGGGCGACGTGAGGGACGGGGAAACGGTGGCCAGGGCGGTGCGGGGCGTGGACGCCGTGGTGCACCTGGCCGCCCACACCAGCGTGGTGGAGTCCCTGGAAAAGCCCCTTGAGGACTGGGATGTCAACGTCAACGGCACGCTCAACCTGCTGGAAGCCTGCCGCCGGGAGGGGGTAGACCGCTTCGTGCTGGCCTCCTCCAACGCCGTGGTCGGCGAGCAGCCGCCGCCCATCAGCGAGTCCTTGACACCCCGGCCCCTTTCCCCCTACGGGGCAGCCAAGCTGGCCGGTGAAGCCCTGGGCTCAAGCTACCACCACTCCTTCGGCCTGAAAACGGTCTCGCTGCGCTTTGCCAACGTCTACGGCCCCCGCGCCGGCCACAAGTCCAGCGTCATCGCCATCTTCATCCGGCGGGCCAAAGCGGGCCAGCCGCTGACCGTCTACGGCGACGGCCAGCAGACCCGGGACTTCGTTCACGCCGACGATATCTGCCAGGCCATCCACCTTGCCCTCACCGCCGCTGGCGCCGACTTCGGCGGCGTCTTTCAGATTGGCACCGGCGTGGAGACCAGCATCAACCGGCTGACCGGGTTGCTGCGGGAGCTGACCGGGCAACAATTACAGATCGACTACCGGCCCGCCCGTCCCGGGGAGATACGGCGGAACTACTCCGATATCAGCAAGGCCAGGGCCATCCTCGGCTTTGCCCCCGCCGTCAGCCTGGAGGAGGGGCTGCGCCGCCTGCTGTCCGTCTAGCGAATCTAGCCGGCAAACGAGCGCCACTGCCTGGCTAGCTCCGCCTGCTCCGCCTCACCGAACAGGCGGCGGGCCAGGGGCAGCAGGGTCTCGTTCTCCTTCCTGATGTGCTCCTTGAGGAATCCCTCCAGCTCGCCGGACAGCCGCTTTACCTCCTCGGCCAGCTCTACCGGCGGCGGCCCGCCCTGGGCCGTTTGCAGCTTGTCATAGGCCGCCTTCAGCTGCCGGTGCCACTGCCAGAACTGCTCGTGCTCGCCCCGCAGCAGCCGGGTGGGGCCCTTCTCCTTACCCAGGTGTTTCTCCAGGGCGGGGAAAAGCACCGCCTCTTCCCGGCGGAAGTGCCGCCCGATATCCTTATCAAGGAAGTCCAGCACCCTGGCCAGGTGGCCGACCCCCCGCTCCCCCACCGCCGAGCCGGGCGTC
>JAZDIY010000257.1:0-5518 GCA_043804445.1 Chloroflexota bacterium
CCAGCAGGTTGCCCCGGATTATCTGCGACCCCTGCTGTCCCCAGAGGGTGAACTGGCTGGAGATGGTGGGGTCCTGGTCAATGCGGGCCTCTATCTGGCGGGGGCCGTAGACCAGCTTGTCCTTGGGGAAATTATAGGCGATGAGGCTGCCGTAGCGCTCCCCGTCGCTGCGGGCCGCCAGCCAGGTAATCATGTTGTCCTTGCGGGCGGGGGTGAAGGGCAGTATCAGCAGGAACTCCTCCTGGGTCTCCCCCGGCAGCTTCATAATCACGTAGTAAGGCTCCACCGCCTGCTCGGCATTGACGTAGGTCTCGCTGGGGATGGCCCACAGGTCCTCCTTGTTGTAGAAGACCCGCGGGTCTTGCATATGATAGGTCTGGTACATGGTGGACTGTATCTGGAAAAGGTCCAGCGGGTAGCGCAGGTGGGCCCGGAGGGAGGCCGGCATCCGGTCGATGGGGGTGAACAGGGCGGGGAAGATGGCCTGGTAGGTCCGGGCCAGGGCGTCATCCGGGTCCATCAGGTAGAAGGTGACCGAGCCTTCATAGGCACTGGTCACCACCTTGACGCTGTTGCGGATGTAGTTGATGCCCGCGGCCACCGGCTGTGAGTAGGGGTAGCGGTCGGTGACGGTGTAGGCATCCTGTATCCAGAAGAGCTGGCCGCCGTCAACCACGATATAGGGGTCGCCGTCCAGCTTCAGAAACGGGGCGATGTGCTGCACCCGCTGCTGGATATGGCGGCGGTAGAGGAGCTGGCTCCGGCCGGTCATCTCCCCGCTGATGAGGATGTTGATATCGCCGAACTCCCAGGCGTAGGCCAGGCGGCGCAGGAAGGAGTCCAGCCTGACGCCGCTGGTGCCGGTATACTCGGTATAGACGTTAGCATCACCCTTGGGGTAGTCAAACTCCTCCTCGTTACTGTTGACGATGACGTAGTCGTTGGTCCGCTCCCCGTAGTAAATCTCGGGCCGGGTGACGCTGATTTTACCCACCGGCGGTATGTCCTTAATCCACAGCTCGGGCAGGCCCTCGGCGGTGACCTCGTTCACCGGGCTCATGGCCACCCCGTAGCCGTGGGTGAACTGGAGGTGGCGGGTCACCCAGGTCTGAGCCTGCACGTCGAGCCTCTCCGGGAAGATCTCCCGGGCCCCCAGCATCACCTGCCGGTAGTCCCCGTCCAGGGTATAGCGGTCAACGTCGGCATCGGTAAAATCGTAGTAGAGCCGGATGGACTGTATCTGGTTGTAGGTATCCTTCAGGGGGCGGTAGTCCCACAGCCGGATGTTGTTGATGGTAGCCTCGTTAGCGGCCACATCTGCCGCCGTAGGCGCCGTCTCTACCGGGACGCTGCTCTCGGCAATACTGTCCAGGCCGAAGGCCAGCCGCGTCATACTGATGTTGTTCTCGATATAGGGCGTCTCCCGGGCCAGCTCGCTGGGTTCCACCTGGAACCGCTGCACCAGGGCCGGGTAAACGCTGCCCACCAGGATAGCGGCCACCACCCACAGCCCCAGGCTGTAAAGGGGCATCCGGAGCACCCGCCGGAAAACATTGAACAGCAGCAGCAGGCCGGCGATGGCAGCCACCACCATCATTATCCGCCAGGCCGGCCACTGGGCATGGACGTCGGTGTAGCCGGCCCCGAAGACCACCCCCCGTTTGGCATAGACCAGGTCAAAGATGCTTAAACGGTAGCCCCAGGCAATCAGGCCGAAGATGACCGCCCCCAGCCCGGAGAGGTGCCCCCTGACGGCGGTGGTCAGGGCCGAGCGGCTGAAGCCCAGGTTGAGGCCGTAGATAGCGGCGCTGAAAATCAGGCTCAGCACCACGGCCCACAGCCACCACCCCTGCAGGAAGTGATAGAAGGGGAGATTAAAAACATAAAAGGCAACGTCCCGCCCCAGCAGCGGGTCGCTGACGCCAAAGCCCTGGGCATGGGAGAAGCGGAGTACCATCTCCCACTGGCCGGAGGTAACCAGCCCGAAGATAAGGGTCAGGAAAAGGGCCGCCGCCAGTATGCCCAGGTCAACCACCCGGCGCACCAGCACCAGGCCCTGGCCCAGGGAAACGCTGACACCGCTCACCGGCGACAGCCGCCGCGCCAGCAGCAGGTTGCCCACCAGAAAGACCAGGAAAGCCAGGGCCCCGGCCAGGAAGAGCCAGACCCGGGTGGCCAGCACCGTGGTATAGATGGAGCCGAAGTCCAGGCTGCCAAACCAGAGCCATTCGGTGTAAAAGCCTTTGCCCAGCGAGGCGGCGATGAGCAGCACCGCCAGGGCGGCGATGATAGCCAGCCGCCCCCTCCTCCGGTCCCGCCGGCCACTATCCTGGGCCGGTTTAGCCTTGGACTGCCCCGACTGCGACCACAGCCGGTCCAGGTCACTGTAAAAGGTCATGACACCAGACCCGAACGATAGGTTACCGGCACTTCCCTCCCCCAAAGACAGACTCGGTTTCATAGTATAATAACGGGAGGGGCCTGTCAAAGAGGCCGGATGCCAGCCGGTGGCAGACTCACCCCAGTCTGTTCCGGTTGACAATTCCACTCTGTTATGCTAGAAAGGGGTGGGTCTGGTACCACGTTACCGGCCTGCCCCATAACCCTGACGGGCTTAAATAGGCCCGCGCCAGTATCCCCGGGCAGGCAGGCAAGGCCCGCCGAGAGGGGTGAGATGACACAGGCCGAACCTTCCCGCCGGGAGCAGATACTTCAAGTGGCCAGCCGGATTTTCCGGGAAAAGACCTATCACGGCACCTCGCTCCAGGATATTGCCGACGCGGTGGGGATGCAGAAAGGCAGCCTTTACTACTACTTCAACAGCAAGGAGGACCTGCTCGGTTCCATCGTCACCGAAGCCCTGGCCGTTATCGACCGGCGGCTGGCCGATATCGCCAGCCGCCAGATGTCACCCCCGGACCGGCTGCGGGAAATCATCCGCAGCCATATCCGGTTCAACCACGAGTACCAGGAAGCCACCACCCTCTTCTTGGCCGAGCGGAACGTCATCTCCGCCCTGTGGAGAGAAGAGATGGTGGAAAGCCGCAAGCGGCGGGACGGCCTGCTGCACCGCACCCTGAAAGAGGGCATCCGGGAGGGGATATACCGGTGTGAAGACCTCCAGCTGACGGTACGGGCCATCGTGGGCATGCTTAACGCCTCGGCCTTCTGGTACGAGCTGTCCGGCCCCCACTCCCCGGAGGAGATTGCCGACTACTTCTACCGCCTCCTGCACTACGGCCTGGCGGTAAGGCCCCACCCGCCCGGTTGACCAAACGTTTGGTCATTGACGGTCTCTCTTGAGGGGGTGATATAATGCTAATTGCACGCAGGGTGAAGACTGGAATATGATCGTCCCTTCCCTGGTTGCAGGGTGGTAGCGGAGGCAGAGCCGGCCTGATATCCCCCGCACCGCGAGCAGCTACCCGGGAGAGCGTTCGCCCCCCCCGGTAGATAAGCGAGAAGGAGGTTTGACATGGCGTTAGAAGTAGATTACTTCGGCAGCCCCTACATCATCTTTAACCGCGGCGCCCTGGAGAAGTTGCCCTCCGTACTCGACGAGGGCGATAAGGTCGCTATTATCACCGACAAGTTCCTGGTAAAGGCCGGCATTGCCGACCGGGTGGCCGAGGTGGTCAAGAAGGACGGCCACGAGGTTCTGGTCTGGGACGGGGCTCAATCCGACCCGCCGATGAGCGTCCTCAACGCCGGCGCCAAGGTACTACTTGATTACCAGCCGCAGGTGGTCATCGGCCTCGGCGGCGGCTCGGCGATGGACTCCGCCAAGGGGGCCTGGCTGCTCTACGAGCGGCCGGACCTGATGAAGACCTACATCGGCTCCACCATCTACCCCGGCGTCAAGCTGGGCCTGCACAAGAAGGCAAAGTTCATCACCATCCCCACCACCGCCGGCACCGGCTCGGATGTCAGCTGGTGCATCGTCACCACCGATACCGACCTGGGCATGAAGAAGCCCCTGGCCAACTACGAGATAGTCCCCGACGTAGCCATACTGGAGCCGACGCTCACCCTGGGTATGCCCAGAGAGCTGACCGCCGCGGTGGGCATGGACGTTATCGGCCACGCCATCGACGGCCTGGTGGCCCGCTGGCAGACCGATTTCAGCGAGGGGATGTGCCTCCAGGCGCTGAAGCTGGCCCTGGAGTGGCTGCCCAAGGTATACGAAAACCCTGACGATATCGATGCCCGGGAGAAGATGCAGAACGCGGCCACCATCGCCGGTCTGGGCTTCGGCAACAGCAATACCGCCCTGGCCCACTGCCTGGCCCATCCCATCGGGGCCACCTTCGGCATGCACCACGGTAAGGCGGTGAGCCTGTGCCTGCCGTACTCCATGGTATTTATCTGTGAGGAGGAAACCTCGCCCAACACCCCGGACCCGCAGGAGAAGCTGGCCCTGGCCGCCCGCTTCGTGGGCATTGATGCCAAGAACAGCCGGGAGGCGGTTTCCAAGCTCATCCGCAAGATTACCAACCTGGCCGACTCCCTGGGCATGCCCAAGACCCTCAAAGAGGCCGGTATCAGCGAAGAGAAGATGAAGGAAGAGCTGAACATGCTGGCCTACATCGCCAAGCTTGACCCCAACAAGGCCACCACCCCGGTCAAGGCGGCCGGGCACTTTGAGGACCTGTTCATGCGGGTCTGGTCCGGTGACAAGCGTTTCCTGGACTAGCACTAAACAGCCAATAACGGGATTGCCAAAAAATAAATAAAAGGAGGTACTAAGACTTTGGCAGGAACCATGTTGGATCCCAAGTGGGGCGGGCTCAATCTCTCCAAGAGCGACGTCACCCTGGACCCCCCACGCAAGAAGCCCCTCTTCAAGGGCTGGAGTGAGTATCCGATAAGGAAACTCGAGGTTGTCCACCTGGACAAGAGCGTCACCGACTACGAGAGCATCTTCGGCCCCAGCTACGACACCCCCACCGGCGAGAAGAGAGGCGTGCGCACGGCGCAGATCGGCCTCAATCTCTACCACATGTGGCGGGCTGAGGTCACCAAGCGCTTCGGGCCCGAGGTCGCCCGGGACATCGCTCTCAACGTGGGCAAGCGCTGGGGCATCCTGACCGCTGATGTTATCGGCGGCCCCCCGGACTTCGCTGATGTCTACAGCTCGGACAAGCAGAAGGCTTTCCGGGATGCCTGGATTGCCTGTCTGCGCTCCAGCTACCTGATGCACGAGACCTACGAGATCACCGAGATCAACCCTAACCTCATTATCTGGCGCACCCTGTGCTGCCGGCAGCATCTCCCCTGGCGCGATGGCGTCTTCGAGCTGCCCCCCGACCCCGACCTCTGCATGGCCCAGTGCGACCAGTGGTGGGACTGGACCTTCAAGGGGCGGGCCCCGGGCAAGGCCAAGATGGACTTCATCCGCTCCAAGACGATGCACGAGGACGGCTACTGCGAGTGGATCTGCTTCGTCACCGACGACAAGGGCAAGCCGCTCTCCGACGTCCGCGACCCCAAGTACGTCAAGGCGAAGGCCAAGCAGTGG
>JAZDIY010000258.1:0-2875 GCA_043804445.1 Chloroflexota bacterium
CATCAGGTGGTGCTGGGCGTCAGGCGGCTGGCTTAGGACGGGGGCGGGCTTTCGGTGAGGGTAGCCGTGGCGGTCAGCCTGCCGTTGCTCCGCCAGTAGGTGATGCTGACGCTCTGACCGATCTGGCTGGCATTTATCGCCAGTATCAGGTCGTCGGCGCTGGTTATCTCCCGGTCGGCAAAGCCCACGATGACGTCCCCCGCCTGCAGGCCGGCGCGGCTGGCCGGGCTGTTCGGGGCGACCTCGGTAATCATTACCCCCTGGTCTACGGGCAGGTTTTGCCGCATGACCAGGAACGGGTCCACGGTGCGCAGCACCACCCCCAGCCAGGGGCGGATGACGTATCCCTTCTGTACCAGCTGCTCGATGATGGGCAGGGCGGTATGGCTGCTGATGGCGTAGCCCACCCCTTCCACGCCCACCTGGGCAATCTTGACGCTGTTGATGCCGATGACCTCGCCGGACATGTTCAAAAGCGGCCCGCCGCTGTTGCCGGGGTTGATGGCGGCATCGGTCTGGACCAGGTCATTCAGGGTCTGGCCGGGGGCCTCGGAGATGGAGACCCCCAGGGCGCTGACGATGCCGCTGGTGGCGCTTATCCCCAGGTCCAGGGGGTTGCCCAGGGCTACCAGCCAGTCGCCGACGCGCAGGGCGGTGGAATCACCCACCGTGGCGGCGGGCAGGTCGCTGGCCTTGATCTCAATCACCGCCAGGTCGGTGAGGCGGTCGGTGCGTATCACGTCGGCGGGGAAGGTACGCCCGTCCACCATGGTCACCGCCACGCTCCGGGCCCCCTCCACGACGTGGTTGTTGGTGACGATGATGCCGTTCGGGTCGATAATCCACCCCGAGCCGGCCCCCTGCTGGGTAAAGGGCTGGCCAAAGATGTCGGGGGTGACCACCTCGGTGTTGATGGCCACCACCGACGGTCTTACCTTGGCTACCACGCTGGCGATATCGGGCAGCGGGGGCGCCGGGTTGCCTACGGCAGGTGCCGTCCAGCCGGGGTTGATGGGGGTGGTGGCCGCCGGCGGGCCGGGTGACGGGCTGGCGGGTTGGGGGACCTGAATATCGGGTAGCAGGGAGCAGCCCGCCAGCATCAGGGAGAAAAGGACAATAAAAAAGACCCCCAGGTATTTTCGGTCGGAGAGTTTCATAACGATTAAATTATAACACAGGTGGTGAGCAGTGGCTAGAGAAACAGGGGCGGGGCGCTAGCGCCCCGCCCCTGTATTGTGGATTGCCTTAGGCTACCTTGGGCAGCGAGGCCAGGGCCTCTTTCATCTTGTTCTCGGGGAACTCGTAGTCCTCCAGCTTGCCGGAGAGGTAGGCATCGTAGGCGGCCAGGTCAAAGTGGCCGTGGCCGCTCAGGTTGAACAGGATGGTCTTGGTCTGGCCGGACTGCTTGCAGGCCAGGGCCTCGTCAATGACCACCTTGATAGCGTGGTTGGACTCCGGGGCCGGGATGATGCCCTCGCTGCGGGCGAACTGTAAGCCGGCCTTGAAGACGGGGAGCTGGTACTCCGCCCGGGCCTCGATGAGCCCCAGCTTGTACAGGTGAGATATGATGGGGGCCATGCCGTGGTAGCGCAGGCCGCCGGCATGTACCGGCGGGGGCATGAAGGAGTGGCCCAGGGTGTACATCTTGACCAGCGGGGTGAGGCCGGCCTCGTCGCCGAAGTCGTAGGCGTAGGGCCCCTTGGTCAGGGTGGGGCAGGCCCGGGGCTCCACGGCGATGACGCGCAGGTTTTTCTTGGCGCCTTTAATCTTGTCCCGGAGGAAGGGCAGGGTCAGACCGGCGAAGTTGGAGCCGCCGCCGATGCAGCCTACCAGGATGTCGGGGTAGACCCCGGCCTTCTCCATCTGTTTCTTGGCCTCCTGGCCCAGAACGGTCTGGTGCATCAGCACGTGATTGAGCACGCTGCCCAGGGCGTAGTGGGTATCCTCGCGGGTGCCGGCGTCCTCCACGGCCTCGCTGATGGCGATGCCCAGGCTGCCCGGGGAATTGGGGTCCTTCTCCAGGACCTGGCGCCCGGCGTTGGTGTCGCGGCTGGGGCTGGGCACGCACTGGGCCCCCCAGGTCTCCATCAGGATGCGGCGGTAGGGTTTCTGCTGATAGCTAATCTTGACCATGTAGACCTTGAGCTCCAGGCCGAAGAACATACAGCCCATGGCCAGGGCGCTGCCCCACTGGCCGGCCCCGGTCTCGGTGGCCAGCCGCTTGATGCCTTCCTGCTTGTTGTAGTAGGCCTGGGCCACGGCGGTGTTGGGCTTGTGGCTGCCCGCCGGGCTGGTGCCCTCGTACTTGTAGTAGATTTTGGCCGGTGTGTCCAGGGCCTTCTCCAGGCGGTAGGCCCGGTGCAGGTTGGTGGGCCGCCAGGTGTGGTATATCCGCTGTACCTCTTCCGGTATCTCCACGTATGGCTCCGGGCTGAACTCCTGCATAATCAGGGCCATGGGGAAGAGGGGGGCCAGGTCAGGTGGGGTAATCGGCTGGGCGGTGCCCGGGTGCAGCACCGGGGGCAGGGGCTCGGGCAGGTCCGGCAGGATGTTGTACCAGGCCGTGGGCATTTCCTTTTCGGTGAGTGTAATCTTGGTGATATCCAATAGTCTCCCTCCTTCTGTTAACGGTTGGGTCTGGTATTGCCCTACTTGGTATCTTTAGCAAAAACCCCCTGTCCCGAAAAGGGGCAGGAGGTTCAACGTCGCGGTACCACCCTTTCTCTGGGCCCCGCCGGGAGCGTACTCGCCCGCTTCATAGCTGGTACGCTTCGCTGCTGGGTGGAAATATAGCACAGTATCCGGCGGCTTGTCAAATCCGGCTGGTGCCTATTTCCGGTCCGGCCCCTTTTCCTTCATCCTGGTCCGGGTGCGC
>JAZDIY010000259.1:0-3924 GCA_043804445.1 Chloroflexota bacterium
ATACCGAGCTACACCGCTTACCCGTTGGTCAGGGAGAGATACTGAGAAACGGCACCGACGTGGCCATACTGGCCATCGGGGCGACGGTAGCCCCGGCCCTGGAGGCGGCCCGGGAGCTGGCCGAGCGGGGGATTGACGCCGCCGTGGCCAACGCCCGCTACGCCAAACCCCTGGACGCCGGTCTTATCACCGACCTGGCCGACCGGGTGGGGCGGCTGGTTACCGTGGAAGATAACACGCTGAGCGGCGGTTTCGGCAGCAGTGTGGCCGCCCTTTTAGAGAGCTCCGGCCGGTGCGGGGTCCTGGTGAAGAGCCTCGGCATCCCGGACGAGTTCGTGGAACACGGCACGCTGGCCATCCTGCGCCAGAGGTACGGTCTGGACGCCCCGGGTATCGCCCGGCAGGTAATGGCCCTGCTCGCCAGCACCGGGGATAGTTCCCTGGCGCTCCAGCAGCTATCCCAAGGCGCCCCGTAAATTTATTACCTGAAAGCGGCGCTGGCTTGGCAAGTGAGTTATGGATTCGGTAATATCAGGTAGCTACCGCCAGCACCTGATTTTTTTGTGAGGGAAGTTACTTTGAGGAGAAGGGCATGCCCAAAGCAACGGTCAGGGACATCGAGGTAAGCGGCAAAAGGGTCCTGGTCAGGGTTGACTTCAATGTCCCCATGGATGGTAAAACCGGCCAGATTACCGATGACAGCCGCATCCGGGCTACCCTGCCCACCATCAGTTACCTCACCCGGAAGGGGGCCCGGCTTATCCTCTGTTCCCATCTGGGCCGCCCCAAGGGGAAGGTAGTTGAGTCACTGAGCCTGGCCCCGGTGGGCCGGTACCTGGCCGGGGTGCTGGGGCAGCCGGTAGCGTTGACCGGGGACTGCATCGGGCCAGAGGCCGAGCGGGCGGCGGCCAGCCTCAAGAACGGCCAGATTCTGCTGCTGGAGAACCTCCGCTTCCATCCCGAGGAGGAGAAGAACGAGGCCAGCTTCGCCCGGGCCCTGGCCCGGCTGGCCGAGGTCTACGTCAATGACGCCTTCGGCGCCTCCCACCGGGCCCACGCCTCCATCGTCGGCGTAGCCGCCTACCTCCCCGCCGTAGCCGGGCTGCTGCTGGAGAAGGAGCTGGATAGGCTGGGGCACATCCTGGAAACCCCGGCCCACCCCTTTGCCGTGCTGCTGGGCGGGGCCAAGATAAGCGATAAGGTGGGCATGCTGGACAACATCATGCCCCGGGTGGACCATATCCTGGTCGGCGGGGGGATGGCGGCCATCTTCCTCCAGGCCAGGGGCTACCAGGTGGGCCTCTCCCTGGTAGAAGACAGCCAGGAGACGGCCACCAGACTGATGGCCAAGGCCGCCAGCAGCGGCGTGAAACTGTGGCTGCCCGAGGACGTGCTGGTGGCGGCGGAGGTCAGCGCTGAAGCCAAACCCCGGCCGGTGTCCATCGACCACATCCCGGCCGACCAGCGGATCGTGGACATCGGGGAGCGGACGGTGAGCCGCTTCAGCCAGGAACTGAAGCAATGCCGGACCATTTTCTGGAACGGCCCCATAGGTATCTATGAAATACCCCGCTTTGCCGGCGGCACACAGGCCATGGCCAGACTGCTGGCCAGTCTTAAGGCGACGACCATCATCGGCGGCGGCTCTACCGCCGAGGTGGTGGCCCAGCTAGGGCTGGCCGATAAAATGGGCTTCGTCTCCACCGGGGGCGGGGCCTCGCTGCGCTTTCTCAGCGGGGAAAGCCTGCCCGGGGTGGAGGCGCTGCGGGACAAGGAGGCCATCGCCAATGGATAGTCTGGAGCTAATCAGGCAGATTGCCCGGCCCTCCGCCAGTAAGATTGTCCTCCTGGTGGTGGACGGGCTGGGGGGACTGCCTCACCCCCAGACCGGTAAGACCGAGCTGGAGACGGCCCGCACCCCCAACCTGGACCGCCTGGCGGCGGGTGGCGTCTGCGGGCTGATTGACCCGGTAGGCCCCGGGATTACCCCGGGCAGCGCCCCGGGCCACCTGGCCCTGTTCGGCTACGACCCGGTCAGCGCCAACATCGGCCGGGGGGCCCTGGAGGCCATCGGCATCGATTTCGACCTGGAGCGGGAGGACGTGGCGGCCAGGGGGAACTTCGGCACCGTGGACGAGGCCGGACTGGTTACCGACCGCCGGGCCGGGCGCATCTCCACCGAGAAAAGTGCCGAGCTGTGTCGGGAACTGGGCAAAATTACCCTTAAAGGGGTCAAGCTCTTCGTCCGCCCGGTGCGGGAACACCGCCTGGTAGTGGTCTTCCGGGGGGAGGGGCTGGCCTCCAGCGTCAGCGACTCCGACCCACAGCAGACGGGGGTGGCCCCCAAGACGGTGGCCTCCCTCACCACCACGGCCCAGCGCACGGCGGACATCGCCAACCAGTTCATCGCCCGGGCCGGGGAGGTGCTGGCACGGCACCACCCGGCCAACATGGTGCTGCTGCGCGGCTTCTCCAAGCGCCCCCAGTACGCCGCCATGCAGGATGTCTACAAGCTCAACCCGGCGGCCATCGCCAGCTATCCCATGTACCGGGGGCTGGCCAAGCTGGTGGGCATGGCGGTACTGGACACCGGGGCCAGCACCGCCGATGAGTTCGCCACCCTTGAGCAGAACTACGCTAAACATGACTTCTTCTTCCTCCACGTCAAGGGGGCTGACTCGGCCGGCGAGGACGGTGATTTTGAGCGCAAGGTCAGCGTCATCGAGCAGGTCGATAAGGCCGTGGCCGGGCTGGTCAGCCTGGGGCCGGACGTCATCGTGATCACCGGCGACCACTCCACGCCGGCATTGCTCAAGGGGCACAGCTGGCACCCGGTACCGCTGCTGCTGCACTCCCGGTGGTGCCGCACCGATAAGACAAGTGAGTTCTCCGAAACCGCCTGCGCCGGCGGCGGGCTGGGCCGGTTCCCCTCCACCCAGGTGATGCCCCTGGCCATGGCCCACGCCCTCAAGCTGGCCAAGTTCGGAGCGTAGAGGTAGTGAGGCCAATAGCGTGAGTTGAGGAGAGGCTATGCCTTTCCTAATAATTCCTTCCCCTTACCAGGGGGAAGGGGATAAAGGGGATAGAGTTCAAAATGAAAGAAAGACAGCGGGTGCCCGTGATTGCCGGCAACTGGAAGATGAACACCACCGTCAGCGAGGCAGTGGCATTAGTCCGCGCCATGAAAGAGCCCCTCGACAGCATCGCCGGGGTAGACAAGGTGGTCTGCCCGCCGTTCGTCTCGCTGGCAGCGGTGAAGGAGGTGCTCGGCGGCACCTCGGTCAAGGTGGGGGCGCAGAACCTCTACTTCGAGGAGAAGGGAGCCTACACCGGAGAGATTTCCCCCCTGATGCTTGCGGGTTTATGCGAGTATGTTATCATCGGCCACTCCGAGAGAAGGCAGTACTTCCACGAGGCGGGTGAACTCATCTACAAAAAGGTTTTTGCGGCTATTAAGTTTGGCCTGAAGCCTATTTTATGTGTCGGCGAGAGACTGGAAGACAATGAAGCCGGCAGGACGGAGGCGGTTATAACCGAGCAACTCAGGTCGGCACTGGGTAAAATTGATTTCCCCCAGGGTCTGGTGGTCGCCTACGAGCCAGTATGGGCTATCGGCACAGGTAAAGCCGCTATCGGCGCCCAGGCAAACCAGACGGCTGGTGTTATCCGCCATATCTTGTCCGAGTTATACGGGGACGAAATTGCCAATGACATCCGCATCCTCTATGGCGGCAGCGTAACTCCTGCAA
This sequence comes from Chloroflexota bacterium, assembly GCA_043804445.1. Classification (GTDB taxonomy): domain Bacteria; phylum Chloroflexota; class Dehalococcoidia; order Dehalococcoidales; family JAZDIY01; genus JAZDIY01. The sequence goes on from JAZDIY010000259.1 coordinate 3,750, forward strand.
ACATCGCTGAGTTCATCAAAGAGCCGGAGATTGACGGCGGTCTCGTCGGCGGGGCCAGCCTGAAGGCAGACCAATTTCTGAGCATTGTACAGCAGACGGCAGAGCTAAAAGGCCGCGCAAAATAAACCGTGTCCCTTGAAATGAGCCACCTGGTAGCCATTGTCGGCCCAACCGG
>JAZDIY010000260.1:0-6006 GCA_043804445.1 Chloroflexota bacterium
GCCTCACCTTCAATGGCGTAGGTGGCGAAGCGGGCCCCGTTGTTGATGTTCAGTATCTGCACCTGCTCGTAGGGGAGGATGTCGGCGGCCGCCAGCAGCTGGCGGTCAATGGTGATTCTGCCCTCGTAGTCAATGTTGAGCTGGGTGACGCTGGCCCGGTGGATTTTGCTCTTGAGCATGATTCTCATCGGTTTCCTCCCTTGACTGAATTGGTCTCCGTTGGGGCGAGTACAGCGAGCAGTTCGGCTGCCTGCGGCTGGCTGATTTTGCCCTTGGCCAGGGCGACGGGCACGGTCTGCCGTCCCAGCTCCCGGTAGGTGGCGGCCACTTGGGGGGCGGCCTTGTCCAGGGCGGCCAGGTGCTTGCCGATAGTGCCGGTGTCCCCCCGGGCGATAGGGCCGGTGAGGCAGCCGGGGATGCCCACCGTGGTAATGTTGTGCAGGGTGCCCCGCAGTAGCGGCAGCAGTGCCCGGGTGGCCGTTTCGGGGGGTACGTTGAAGGTCTGCCACAGGTCGGTAGCCAGCTTGACCAGGGTTACCAGGTAGTTGCAGGCCATCACTGCGGCGGCGTGGTAGAGCACCTTGTCGCTGGATTTGAGCTCAATCCAGCTGCCCTGCAGGTGGCCGGCCAGCCCTTGGAGAGTGGTCAGCAGGGGAGCCTCGCCCTCCAGGGCGAAGGTGGAGCCGGGCAGGTTGGTCATGGCCTCGGTGACGCTGGCAAAGGTCTGCAGGGGGTGGATGGTGCCCACCCCGGCCCCCTGCTCGCGGGCGGGCTCCAGAATGTCGGTGGAAGCCGCCCCGCTGCAGTGGACCACGCTCTGCCCTGGGTGCCAGCGTACCCCGGCGGCCACCCGGGCGATGACGTCGTCCGGGGTGGTGATGAAGACCAGCTCGGCGGCGTCAGCCACCCCCTGGTTGTCCCGCGCCTGGCAGCCGGGTATCATCTCGGCCAGCTTCCGCGCCGAGCCGCCGGTACGGCTGGAGGCGGCCACCACCGCGTATTCCTGGCCGTTCAGCTTGGCGGCCAGGGCGGTGCCTACCGTGCCCGCTCCGATAAAACCTAATTTCAGCACTCTGCTTATCCCGGTTTTACCCGAATAAAAAAGCCTTCTCGGACAGACCGCGAGAAGGCTTTCCTGGTAGGTTGGCTATAACCGTCTCGGTCGGTGCCCGATCCAAGCGATTTAGGTTTTAATAGTGCTGTATTATTTACGGCTCACTGCCCTCGCGGGTCAGTGGCCAACTTGTATCCGCGCCTCTAGTATGGGGGACGCCGTCCCGTTTGTCAAGGGTGTTCTAGAACAATGAGGGTATGTCCTTGGCGGCCTCGTCGATACTCCTGAGCTTGTTTTCCAGGGCCGCCTGCTTCTTCTCCACCTGCTGCAGGAAGGCGGTTGATTCGCTGTAGTAGCCCCGCACCTTTTCCACCTCGCTCAGTTCGGAAAGAATCACCGTGACGTCCAGGGCACCCCTCTCCCGCGGGTAATCACCGTTGCGGATGATGGCGTGGGGGGCGATGTCCCTCAGGTAATCACCCAGGTCTTTGACGGTGTCCATGTTCAGTTCCTTGCTGGGGGCAGCGATGAGGTACAGTGCCCGGCTGGCATCCGCCGGGTTGCACTTGAGCGAGAGCTCGCTGATGGCCTCGTCCATGGCCTGCATGCCCTTGTGGGTCTCGGTGCCTTTCTTGCGGAAGTCGTCCCGGCGCTCGAAGGGCATCCGGAGCATGGGCAGCTGCGAGCGACCGAAGCCGATGACCGTCCAGCCGACCAGGGTCTGGATGATGTCCCCGGCATCGAGCAGTTTGGCCCCGATGTGCTTGGGTTTCTTCTCCTCACCGGCGCAGAGTACGTCGTAAAAGGGCTCCACAATCAGGGAGTTAATCTTGGTCAGGTTATTCCTCAGCGAGGAGTCCTTGCGCACGTACCTCTGGTTGTCCACCAGGAAGACGGCATCGGCCACGGCGTTGACCGATTTAAGGCAGGTAGCCGAGTTGTAGATGGTCCTCTCCTCGGTAGACTCTTCGTGCTCAAAGGGGAGGACGACCATGTCGTATACCGGCTTGTCCAGGTAGCGCTCTTTAACCAGCTGGGTGACGATGGGCAGCGAGCCGGAGCCGGTGCCGCCACCGGCGCTGGCCACCAGCAGGAAGGCGTCGGCCTCAAAGAGGCGCCGGGCGGTCCTGATGGCATCGACGATCTTATCGCCGTCTTCCTTAGCAATCTCGGCACCCAGCTCGTTGATTTTGCCGACGCCGTGTCCCCCCGTCTTGCGGCCGCCGATGAGGATGCGGTGCTGGTAGTCTTTCCTGATGGTGGTCAGGCCGCTTAGATCGGCGGCGTCCGAGTTGACCGCGAAGACACTGGAGATTATCTCAATGCCTCGCTGGGCGTGGGCTCTGCCGTTCAACCGGGCGAACTCGTCAGCTACCCGGCCGCCACACTGGCCCAGACCGATAACCACTAATTTCATGTTTCACCTCTAGGGTTAAGGTTCGTGTTATTTTATGCATATTATCGGCGTGATGTCAAATCTCGGCCTGGCTGGCCGGACGCTTCTGCCACGCTTATAAAAAGGGAGAGGGGGCCAACGTCCCCTCTCCCTGATTGACCGGGTAGCCCTTTTGGGCTAGGGCCAAAAGTACTACAGCCCCTTCTCCTTGATATAGGCGGCCAGGTCGGCCAGGCGGCAGCAGTAGCCCCACTCGTTGTCGTACCAGGCCAGCACCTTGACCATGTTGCCGGCGATGACCATGGTGCTGGGGGCGTCCACGATGGAGCTGTGGGTGTTGCCCTTGAAGTCTAGGCTTACCAGTTCCTCCTGGCAGTAGTCCAGGATGCCCTTCATCGGCCCGGCGGCGGCGGCGCGCAGGGCCTGGTTCACCTGCTCTGCGGTGACCTCCTTCTGAAGCTCGGCGACCAGGTCCACCACCGAGACGGAGGGTACCGGCACGCGGAAGGCCATGCCGTGCAGCCGGCCCTTGAGTTCGGGCATGACGATGGTTACTGCCGAGGCGGCCCCGGTGGTGGTGGGGATGAGGTTCATGGCGGCGGCCCGGGCCCGGCGCAGGTCCTTATGGAACACGTCCTGGAGGCGCTGGGCGTTGGGGTAGGCGTGGATGGTGGTCATCAGCCCTTTCTGGAGGCCGAAGCTCTGGTGCAGCACCTTGACCACCGGGGCCAGGGCGTTGGTGGTGCAGGAGGCGTTGGAGATGACCCGGTGCTGCCTGGGGTTATACCGGTCTTCGTTCACGCCGAGGACGATGGTAACGTCCTCGTTCTTGGCCGGGGCGGAGATGATGACCTTCCTGGCGCCCCCCTCCAGGTGGGCGGCGGCCTTGGTGGCGTCGGTGAACAGGCCGGTGGACTCGATGACGATGTCCACCCCGTAGTCCCGCCAGGGTATCTTGGCCGGCTCCCGCTCCGAGAGCACCCGTATCGGCCGGCCGTCCACGCTGATGGCGTTATCGGCGGCGCTCACCTCGCCGGGGTAGCGGCCGTAGTTCGAGTCCCATTTCAGCAGGTGGGCGTTGGTCTTGGTGTCGGTGAGGTCGTTGATGGCGGCTACCTCCAGCTGTCCCGGGTGGTACTGGTTGATGGTGCGCAGGGTCAGCCTGCCGATACGTCCGAAGCCGTTGATGCCGATTTTGGTTGCCATGTGGGTACCTCCTTTAATTTTTGACTAGGCTGTGGGCCGTGGTTGAGCTCTGGCGGCGGCCCAGCATGTCCAGGAAGGCCTCGAGGCGGGTCTTGACGTGCTGGGTCAGCCGGAAGTCGTCGTTGCCTTCCAGGGTGAGCAGGGGCCGGCCGATGGTCTGGCGGAAGATGATGTCGCCGATGCCCCGGTGGCAGAAGGCCTGCACGTAGTGAATCACCCCGTCCACCCGGCGGCGGCGGAGCTCGGTGGTGATGTCGTTGAGACGGTCGTGGATGGAGTAGGGGTAGGTGTAGTGGCAGTACTGCTCCGCCAGGGAGCGGCCCGGCCGGGGCATGGCGAACTGGCGCGGTATCTCGTTGTAGACCACCCGCGCCCGGTTGGCCTCCAGGTGGCGGTGGAGGTCCGGGCCGTAGACCGCCGGGACGCCGATGTAGCCGAGGCGGAGCCAGTCCGGCGGGTAGGGCTGCCGCCGCTGGCAGCTGGCCACCAGGGCAGCCATCCCCCGGTGGTATCTGGCCTCGTCCTGGTTGAAGTCCGAGGTGCTCACCAGCCACTGGTGGTTCTCGCCGCCGCTGACCCGCCCCTCCTGCCAGGTGAGCCGGTCCAGCTCCAGGGCCAGCCGGCGGGCGGGCCCGAGGGACGCTCTCACCAGGCGGGCCGCCGCCAGGGTGGTGCCCGTAATTTCGGCCAGCTTCTCCAGGGCGGCCTGCATCTGCCGGGGGTCGGGCCGGTCCGGGTAGGCGAAGGGTATTGTCTTAATGCCTTTGAAGCGGAGCACCTCCATGAGCATGACGGTATTGGAGCAGTCCCCGCTGGTGACACAGAGCACGGTCTCAAGGCCTTGGTCCCGGCACACCCCGTAGATGCCCTTAATCCAGCTGCAGCAGTTGAGGGGGAAGCCGTCACGCTCGGCGATGTTGACCAGCCGCTCCGGGGACGGGTCGGTGATGAAGACGTTGTTCAGGTCCACCGGCCGGTAGCCCGCCGCCAGCAGGACCTCGATGGGTACGGTGGTGGTGATGCCGATGGTCTTCATCATCAATCGCTCAGGTTACGGCGGTAGTATACCACATCATTACGGGTGGACTTGTCCAGCCGGCCCTCCTGCCGCAGGAACTCCAGGTGGGCCAGGGCCTCCACCACGGCCAGCCGCCGGTCCAGGTAGGACAGCTCGGCCCAGGGGCGCCGGCCGGTATCCGAGGCCCAGGTGATCTCGGTGGCTATCTGGTAGGCGGTCCTGGGCTGGTGCTCCAGCGCCGCCAGGATTTCCCGGTGGCGCTGGAGGTGGTGCTCTTCCAGCTCGGTAATGCGGCGGGCCAGGCCGGTGAAGGGTATCTCGTGGCCGGGCAGTACCCGGTCCACCGGCAGGGTCTTAAGCCGGGCCAGTGATTTGAGGTAATCGTCCAGCGGGTTGGCTGTGGACTGGGGGTGGAGGCCGATGTTGGGGGTGATGCGGGGCAGGATATGGTCCCCCGAGATGAGGATTTTTTGCTCCGGCTCGTAGAGGGCCAGGTGTCCCCGGGAGTGCCCCGGCGTCCAGATGACCCGGAAGCGAAATTTGCCGCTGGTGACGGTCTGGCCGTCCTCCAGGAGGGTATCCGGTTGGGCGGGGGCGACGAATTGCCGCACCCCCACCGAGGCCCCGCCCAGGTGGGGCAGCTCGTCCGGCGGGGCCCCGTTGAGGCGGAGCCACCGCTCTATCTGCTGTAGCAGCTCGTCCATGTCAATATATCTCGCCCTGATGTTGGCCTTTTCCAGGCGGTGCATGGCGAGGCGGGCCGGGGAGAGCTTTTTCAGCCGGCCCGCCAGGCCGTAGTGGTCGGGGTGGATGTGGGTGATGATGATGCCGGTGATGTCGGCGGGGCGGACACCGATGGCGGCCATCTGCTCCTGGAGGGCAGCGAAGGCCTGGTCGGTGTTCCAGCCGGTATCGACCAGCAGGCACTGGCCGTCCCCCGGCATGAGATAGACGTTGACGTGTCCCAGGGAGCTGTCGGCGGGCATGGGCAGCACCAGGCGGTGAATCCCCGGTATGATTTCGGTCATTTCCCCCGGCTCAGCTGGTAGAAGGCTTTTTCCCCGGCGTAGCTGGCGGCGTCCCCCAGCTCGTCCTCAATCCGGAGCAGGCGGTTATACTTGGCGGTGCGCTCGGCGCGGCAGGGGGCGCCGGCCTTAATCAGGCCGGTGTGCTGGCCCACCGCCAGGTCGGCGATGGTGGTGTCGTCCGTCTCACCGCTGCGGTGGCTGACGACGGCTGTCCAGCCGGCGCGGTGTGCCATCTCGATGGCCGCCAGGGTCTCGGTAAGGGTACCGATCTGGTTGAGCTTGATGAGGATGGAGTTGGCGGCGC
>JAZDIY010000261.1:0-6926 GCA_043804445.1 Chloroflexota bacterium
CTCTCTTCCCTTAATTCCCCCTTCCCTTAATCAATCAATGAGGGAAGGGGGTTAGGGGGATAGGTTCACTGATAAACTACCAGCCGTCTAGAACTCGGCCCGGCCCTCGATGGCGCGGGTGAGGGTGACGTCATCGGCGTACTCCAGCTCGGTGCCGAAGGGGAGGCCCCGCGCCAGGCGGGTCACCCGGATGCCCAGGGGGGTAATCAGCCGCTGGAGGTACATGGCGGTCTGCTCACCCTCCAGGGTGGGGTTGGTGGCCAGGATGACCTCCCGGACGGTGCCGCCCTGGAGGCGGGCCATCAGCTCTTTGATGCGGATGTCCCCGGTGCCCACCCCCTCGGTGGGGGAGATGGCCCCGTGGAGCACGTGGTACCGCCCCCGGTAGACCCCGGTGTGCTCCAGGGCCAGGATGTCCTGGGGCTGCTCCACGATGCAAATCTGGCCCCGGTCGCGCTGGTCGTTCCGGCAGGTGGGGCAGGGGTCGGTATCGGTGACGTTGCAGCAGATGGAGCACAGGCGGGTGCTTGCCTTGAGCGATAGTATCGCCTCGGCCAGGGCCCGGGACTGCTCCTCGGCGGCCCGCAGCAGATGGTAGGCCAGCCGCTGGGCGCTCTTAGGCCCGATGCCCGGCAGCCGGTTAAGCTCCTGGACCAGCCGGTTTACCGCTCCGGCGGTAGGTATCCCATCGGCCAAGGCTGGCTCTCCTTTCCCATAGTACCGGTCGGTCTCACTAGCGTCCCAGCCCCGGCAGGTTCAGGCCCCCGGTCAGCCCCTCCAGGCGCTCGGCGGCCATCTGCTGGGACCTGGCAATGGCCTCGCTGACCGCCGCCAGCACCAGGTCCTCCAGAAGCTCCACGTCCTCAGGGTCGACCACCTCCGGGGATATCTTGATGCCCTTGATGACCTGCTGCCCGGTGACCGTCACCGTGACCGCCCCGCCGCCGGAGGCGACCTCCAGGCTGGCTTCGGCCAGCTCCTGCTGCGCCTTGGCCAGTTTCGCCTGCAGCTGCTGGACCTGCCGCATCATGAAACTGTTATTCATTTCTCCTCCACGCTGATAATCTGGCCCCCCATCTTCAGGGCCGCCCGCAGCAGGTGATTGCCTTCCGGCTCATGGGTGCAGCGCACCCGGCAGGAGCGGCCCAGGAACTGGCTGACCACCTGCTCCGCCACCCGCTGGTTCTCCGGTTTCTCCATCTGCTCCCGGTGCACGTCATAGCGGAAGGAGAGCACCACGGTATCGTCCTCGATAATCACCGGCTTGACCCCGGCGCTCCTCAGGATGGCCAGGGCCGGCGTCCGCCTGGTGTCCGGCGGGGCCTGCTCGATAACCTGCTTCCAGTTTGACCGCAGCCGTTCAATCTCTCCACCCGCCGCCGCCACTGGCTCAGCCACCGTCTCTGCGGCTACCGGCCCGGGGGCCACCGCTTCCCTCGGGGCCAGCGGGGCCGGCTCTACCACCTCCGGCCCGGCTTCAGCCGGCGGCTTTACCGCCGCTTTAGGCGGGGCTTTGGCCGCAGGTTCGGGCCGCCGGGGGGCCGGCCGGGCGGCGGGTGCCGGTGCCGGCGGGGCAGCCGCTTCCCGGGACGGGGCGGCCTGGTCAGCCGGTAACGCTGTTTTCGTTTCCCCCTCCCCCGCCAGAACGCTGTCCACCAGGGCCAGCTCCAGGGGCAGGGTGGCGTAGTTGTCCAGGCCCAGCTCAAGCTGCCCAAAGAGCTTGACCGCCGTCAGCACCTGGGGCAGGGAAGCCCCCGCCGCCAGCTTTTTCATCTCCGCCAGGTCCTCTCCGGTCAGGTCCAGGCCCCCCCCGGCCCCGGTCTTGACCAGCAGCAGGCCCCTCAGGTACTCCACCACCTCCCGGTTGAACTGGCGGAGGTCCAGCCCGTCGGCGTTGACGGCGTTGATGGTGGCCAGCCCGGCGGCGATATCTTTATCCAGTAAATTTTTAACCAGCTCCACGGTGCGCCGGTCGCCGGTAATCCCCAGCACCGCTTGCACCTGGGCTAAGCCGACCTCGCTGCCGTAGTAGGTGGTCAGCTGCTCCAGCAGGTTCTCGGCATCGCGCAGGCTGCCGGTGGCGCTGCGGGCGATAAGCCGCAGGGCCTCCGCCTCAATGCTAATCTTTTCCGCCCGGCAGATGTGTTCCAGCCGGGCTACCACGTCGGCCTGGGAGATACGGCGGAAATCGAAGCGCTGGCAGCGCGATAGTATCGTCGGCAGCACCTTGTGTATCTCGGTAGTGGCCAGCACGAAGATGACGTGGGGCGGCGGCTCTTCGAGCGTCTTGAGCAGGGCATTGGACGCGGCCGGGGTGAGCATGTGGACCTCGTCGATGATATAGACCTTGTATCGGGCCTGGCTGGGGGCGTAGTTGACCCGCTCCCGCAGGCTGCGGATTTCGTCGATGCCCCGGTTGCTGGCGGCATCGACCTCGATGACATCCAGGGCCCCCCCCCCGGTGATGGCCTGGCACATGGGGCAGGCGTTACAGGGCTCCCCCTGGCCGCCGGTCAGGCAGTTGACCGCCTTGGCCAGAATCCGGCCGGTGCTGGTCTTGCCGGTGCCCCGCGGGCCGCAGAAAAGATAGGCGTGAGAAACCCGGCCGCTGCTGAGGGCGTTGAGCAGGGTGCGGGTTACCTGGGGCTGGCCGACGACGTCAGCCAGGGTCTGGGGGCGCCACTTCAGATAAAATACCTGAGAACCCATGTTACTTATCTCTCATTATACCCCATATTCACCGGTTACCAAAGGGGCCCGCCGCCCGATTTTTATCCCGGCCGATTAAACCAGTCCCCCTCTCGCTGGCCGGGGGAGAGGGGGACGGTAGTCCGGGGTAAAACCGGCTTACGGCTATTTCTTGGCGGCCTTGCCGGCTTCCTCCGACGGCTTGCTCAGGACCTGGTCCACCAGGCCGTACTCCACCGCCTGCTCCGGGTTCAGGTAGAAGTCCCGGTCGGTGTCGTGGACGATTTTATCCATCGGCTGGCCGGTGTGCCTGACCAGGATAGTGCGGATAACCTCCTGCAGCCGCATTATCTCGCGGGCGGCAATAGCAATATCGCTGGCCTGCCCCTGGGCACCGCCGAGCGCCTGGTGCATGTGGATGGTAGCATTGGGCAGGGCGTAGCGCTTACCCTTGGCCCCGGCGCAGAGCAGCACCGTGGCCATGCTGGCCGTCATGCCGACGCAGATGGTGGACACCGCCGGGCGGATGAGCTGCATGGTGTCGTAGATGGCCAGGCCGGCGCTGATGACCCCGCCGGGGCTCTGGATATACATGCTGATATCCTTGTCCGGGTCCTCCCGCTCCAGGTAGAGCAGCTGGGCGATAATCACGTTGGCCACCTGGTCGGTGATGGGCGTGAAGAGCATGATGATGCGCTCCCTGAGCAGCAGGGAGTAGATGTCCCAGAACCGCTCGCCCCTCGGCCCGCTCTCAACCACGCCAGGGATTACGTTCATCGGTGGGGTATTCATTTCTTCTCCTCCAGTCTCGTTCGGTATCCTGTGCTATAACCGGTATACCTATATTCTACCGGGTCGTCTCTTCCTTATCAACGGGAGTATCGGCGGGCACCGCCACCCCTCCGGCGATGTCCTTGAGACGGGCTACCGTCTTGCGGCTGATGAGCGACTGCTCAATCTGCTCCCGCACCTGCGGGGCGGCCATCACCTTCTCCATCTCCTCCCTTTGCTCGGTGGCCCCCTGCATCAGCTTTTCAATCTCGGCGTCCACCTCGGCCGGGGCTGCCTCTATCTTTTCCGCGGCCGCCACCTGGTCCAGCACCAGGGACGCCTGTACCCGTTTAGTGGCCACCGGCCGCAGATCATCCCGCAGCTCGTCGGGGGTCTTGTTGACACTGTTGAGGTACCCCTCCAGCCCCCGCCCGGTCATCTGCAGGCGCTGGTGGGTCTCCCGCATCATATGGTCAATCTCCGCCTCAACCAGCACCGGCGGAAACTCCAGCTGCGCCCCGTCCACCACCGCCTGAATCACCTGTTCTTCATATGCCGCTGCCGCCCTCTCCTCGGCATGGGCCTTGAGCTCGGTGGCAATCTTCTCCCGGAGGGCTGCCAGCGTCTCGCTCTCCGGGTCAGCCCCTTTAGCCAGTTCGTCACTCAGCTCGGGGAGCCGGGGCTGCTTCACCTCGGTAATGCTCACCCTGAAGGCCGCCTCCTTCCCCGCCATCTCGGACCGCCCGTAGTCCTCCGGGAGGGTTAACGAGAACTCCTTCTCCTCACCAGCCTTCATCCCCACCAGCTGCTGGGCAAAGCCGGGGGCCGGGAAAGCGGCGTCAGCTACCACCGGGTACTGCACCCCCTTTCGGGAGATGAGTGACTCACCCGCCACCCGCCCCTCAACAGCCATCACCGCCAGGTCTTCCAGGGCCACCGGGCGCTCCACCGGCTCCCAGGTGGCCTGCTGCCGGCGCAGTTGCTCAAGGACAGCATCCACGCTGTCCGGGCTGAACTCCACCGGCGGCGGCTCCAGCCGTACCTGCCGGTAATCGCCCAGCTTGACCTCCGGCCGCAGGGGGACCACCGCCTTGAAGAACACCGGGTCAGTCTGCACCACCTCAAGGTGCGGCTGGGCCACCGGTTCCAGACCCTGCTCCTTGACCGCCCGGGCGTAGGCCTCCGGCACCAGGCGGTTCAGGGCCTCATCCAGCAGCCCCTCGTGACCGAGGTGCCGCTCCAGCACCCCTCTCGGGGCCTTACCTTTACGGAAGCCGGGAACGCGCACCTTCTTCACCAGGCGGGAGTACGCCTGCTGCAGGGACACCTCCACCTCGGCGGGCTCCATCTCCACATTCAGGTACGCCTCGCCGTTCTCTACTTTTTCCTTGGTTACTCTCACTGCTCTACTCCCACCGTCATGATTTGTCCGCCGCTCGCTTCTCCTGATAGTACTTGAGCAGACCCCGGGCGGTCAGCGGCAGCGACTGGCCACTCATGTACCGGTACAGGAGGGTCTTATCCCTGATGGGGGCCAGCTCCGGGCGCAACCGGTCCACCATGCTGGCCACCGCCGCCTCGATGCTGTCAGCCTTGATGGCCTCGGCGGCCACCCCCGCCCAGGCCAGCAGCTGGCTCTTGGCCCGTTGCAGCACCGCCTCCCCCGGCTCACCCATGCCGAAGTGAGAAAAGTAGATCCGGCTGGGCTGCCGGGCTATCAGCCGTTCCAGGGTACTGACGGCCGCCTCCAGGTTAAAGCTGGGCGGCGGGTGCGTGGGCAGTAAGACCGCCCCATCCACCAGGTATATCCCCGCCGCGTCCCCGGTGAAAATGCCCCCATTCCGGGACTCGTGGATACACAGCTCATGAAAGGCGTGTCCCGGGGCATCGATGAACTCCAGCTCCTGCCCGTCACCCAGCCGGAGGCGCTCACCGTCATGCACCCCGTGCACCCTGTCCGCCGCGATGGGCAGGACCTCGCCGTAGTGGGCCACCGACTCTTTACCCCGCGTCTCGGTGGAGCTGTTGACCAGCCGCGAGGGGTCAATCAGGTGCTTGGCCCCCCGGTGGTGGGCCACCACCGTGGCCCGCGGCATCTCCCGGGCCAGTGTCCCCGCCCCGCCGGCATGGTCCAGGTGGACGTGGGTAACGATGATATAGTCAATCTCGTCGGGCCGGAGGCCAATCTCCCTGATGCCGGCCAGCACCGCCCCCGCCGAGACCGCCGGCCCGCTCTCCACCAGGGCCTTCTTGGCCTCGTTCAGGAGGTAGACCGAGCCGAATCCGGGCATGGCGTAAAGCCCGTCATCCATCATGTAGATGCCGGGGGCGACCTCGCTTATCGCCGACATAGACTACTCCTCCCGCAGACGCAGGTGCAGCTCCGCCAGCTGCGCCTCGCTCACCGGCGAGGGGGCACCGAAGGTCAAATCAACCGCGTTCTGGTTCTTGGGGAAGGGGATGACCTCGCGGATGGTCTCCGCCCCGGCCAGTATCATCAGCAGCCGGTCAATACCGAAGGCAGCCCCGCCGTGGGGCGGGGCCCCGTACTCGAAGGCCTCCAGGAAATGACCGAAGCGGTCCTCCACCTCGGCATCGCTGTAGCCCAGCATGCGGAACAGCTTCCGCTGGAGGCTGGCGATATGAATCCTGATGCTGCCGCCGGCAATCTCGTAGCCGTTACAGACCATGTCATAGTGCCGGCCCCGCACCTTCTCCGGGGCGGTATCCAGCAGGGGGACATCCTCAACCCAGGGGGCGGTAAAGGGGTGATGCATTGATTCCCAGCGCCCGGTGGCCTCGTCCCGGTCCAGCAGGGGGAAACCGGTGACGAAGGCAAAGACCAGGCTAGCGGGGTCAACCAGCCCCAGCCGCCGTCCCATCTCCCGGCGCAGCTCGTCCAGCACCGGATTGACCGTCTTTAGCGGGCCGGCCACCATCAGCAGCAGGTCCCCCGCCCGGGCGTTAAGGCGCCCGGCCATCTCCTTGACCTGTTCCAGGCTCAAAAACTTGCTGGCCACCGATTTGACCTGCTCCATGGTCAAACCGTCAATGCTGCCGGCGTCAGCGGCCAGCCCCATGGTGACCAGGCCTCCCGCCCCCAGCCCCCGCGCCCGCTGGTTCAGTTCCTCCAGCTGGTGGCGGCTGTAACCGGCACAGCCGGGCAGGCAAAGGCCCTTGACCACGCCCCCTTTGGCCACGGCATCACGGAAGACGGCAAAATCACTGCGGGCGGCGATATCGGAGAGGTCGGCCAGCTCCATACCGAAGCGCAGGTCGGGCTTATCCGTACCGTAACGGGCCTCGGCCTCGGCATAGCTCAGCCGGGGAAACGGCTTCACCAGCCGCATCTCCGGCTTTACCGCCGCCACCATACTGGTAAAGAGTTCCTCCAGCAGCCCCAGAATGTCCTCCTCCTCCACGAAGCTCATCTCCAGGTCAAGCTGGGTGAACTCCGGCTGGCGGTC
>JAZDIY010000262.1:0-2338 GCA_043804445.1 Chloroflexota bacterium
CTGCGCCGCCAGCTGGGGGCGCGGGAGATTGGCTACCGGGTGGTCAAGAACACCCTGGCCCGGCTTGCCGCCGAGAGGGCCGGTAAAGGCACCCTGGCCGGCCGGCTGGTGGGGCCGGTGGCACTGGCCTACGGCTACGGCGACATCACCATCCCGGCCAAGGTCCTGCGCGATTACCTGCGCGGCGCCAAAGCCAGCCTGACGATTACCGGCGGTTTCGTCGGCAGCCGGCTGCTGACCGCCGAGGAGGTAACCACCCTGGCCACCCTGCCCGGCAGAGAGGTACTGCTGGCCAAGGTGCTGGGCGGGATGCAGGCCCCCATCTACGGCCTGGCCAACTGCCTGGCCGCCCCATTGAGGGGATTGGCGGAGGTACTGCGGGCGAGAATACAACAACTGGAGGGAGCCTAAAATGGCTGAAGACGAAGCTACCATCAAACCGGAGACCACACTAGAGGAGACCGAAAAGCCAAAGCGGCGCCCCGCCGCCAAGAAAGAGGCAGCGGCGGCCACTGAGCCGGCGGCCAGCGAAGCCGCCGAAGCGAAAAAAGCAACTAAGGAGAAGACGAAGACCATGACCAGCGAAGAGATTATGAACGCCATCAAGGGCATGACCGTACTGGAACTGGCCGACCTGGTGAAGGCCCTGGAGACCGAGTTTGGCGTCAGCGCCGCTGCCCCGGTAGCCATCGCCGCTGCCCCGGCCGGTGAGGCCGCCGCCCCCGCCGAGGAGGAGAAGACAGCCTTCAACGTGATACTGAAGGAAATCGGCGCCAACAAAATTAACGTCATCAAGGCGGTACGCGAGCTGACCTCCCTGGGTCTGAAGGAGTCCAAGGACCTGGTGGAAGGGGCCCCCCGGACGGTCAAGGAGGGGGTGACCAAGGAGGAGGCCGATGCCGCCAAGCAGAAGCTGGAGGCGGCCGGGGCCAAGGCGGACATCACCTAAAAAATAGCCTCTTCGCCCGACCGGTTGCAAATCTCTCCCAAAATGCCTATAGTAGTTTTGCAAAGACGACTACAGGAGGGGCCGGCAGATGTCAGGCGATGACTATCTGATAATGCTCGGGGCAGGGGGCTTTTTCCTGCTGCTGGGGGTGATACTGGTGGTCTGGGGCAGGGCGGAGGAGAAGGGCTACTACGAAGGGACCGCCAGCCGGCTGGATATGCGGGAATACCTGGAGCAGGACCCCTCCGAGCACCCCGGGCTGGGAGCGCTGAAGATAGGCGGCTGGATAGCGGTGGCCCTCGGCCTGATGATGGCGGCAGTGGGCGGCGCCTTCTGGCGGTGGGGCTAGCCCCGGGCTATATCCCCAGCTCCTCCCCCACCATCACCACGTTAAACCGCCCCTTATCGCGCCCCATGCTGCCCTCAATAATCACCGTGTAGCGGCAAAGGCGCCAGTCATGGCTGCAGTCAACGCAACGCCCGGTGCGGACACAGGGCAGGTCACCATACTCCGGCCGGTGGTGCTTCAGGTAGTGGCGGCGGGCGTTCATCGGGGCACAGACCCGCCGGATCCGCTCCAGGGCCTCGTCAACATCCCGCACAATCTTGTTCACCCCGGCGACGATAATCACCTTGTCCGGCCCGAAAATGGTGGCCGAGACGCGGTTGCCGTGGGCATCGGTGCTCACCAGCTTGCCGTCAAGGGTGACCGCATTAGCGCTGGTGAGGAAAACACCGGCGGAGAAGGTCTCCCGCTCCAGCCGTTTCCGCTCCTCATCGGGATGGACCCAGTAGCCCGCCGCATCCCGCTCCAGCGGGTCGATGATGGTGTGTCCCCGCCGCCGCAGCTCGGGGACGGCCCCCGTCTGGTCAATGCTGACCGAGTCTCCCCGCGCCACCACCGCCCCCGGGGCAATCATCTCCAGGACAGCGGCCCGGGCCTCCGCCCGGCCGGGGACATAGCTGGCGTTAATCAGCCTCTTTTGCAGGCTGGCTACCACCACCCTGGCCCGCTCCTCACCGAGCCAGCGTTTTTCCTGGCTGAGGTCAGTCTCGTCTACCATGGCTCTCCCTCCCGGTCAGCTTAAAGTGTCTTCACACCGGCCGCCTCGGCCGGTGCTGGATGGCCTCCGCCAGATGGTGGGCCTGGATGGTATCGGCCCCCTCCAGGTCGGCGATGGTACGGGCAATCTTGAGGATGCGGTGGAAGGCCCGCGCGGAAAGGTGGAACTGCTTCATCGCCGCCTGGAGCAGGCCCTGGGCCGGTGCCTCCAGCCGGCAATACTCCCGGACCTCGGCCGGGGTCATCTCGGCGTTGCTGGTGAAGCGGGTACCCGCCAGGCGCCGGAGCTGGCGGGCACGGGCCGCCTCCACCCGCCCCCTCACCAC
>JAZDIY010000263.1:0-5073 GCA_043804445.1 Chloroflexota bacterium
CCTGAAGTGCCTCACTTCTAGCTGGTCAACGTGCTCGGGCCAGGACTGGCTTTTGGAGTACTTTAGAAGACAACCTAGATATTTGGAGTAAAAGTCATGAGTCTGAGGAGAGCGACCTTCGGCCTGGAGGGAAAACAGGAACCCCTCCAGTAACTCTTGTAGACCGATTCCTTTGTTGCTATGTTTCACCTTTCATTGCGGTCGGCCCTGTATCGTATTTTTGCTAGTCACCTGGTCGCTCTTGGCTTCACTCTAGCTTTGAGCTTAAACCGAGTCAACTAGTCGCTCACGCTTGTGGTGGCAGCGGCTGGGATTGAACCAGCGACCAAGGGCTTATGAGTCCCCTGCTCTGCCACTGAGCTACGCTGCCAGACATTAGTTTTATATCACACCCCGGTTTTAGCTGTCAATTCCAGCTTCTGGTAGGGTATGTTGGGGTGGTCTTAGCGCCGGTGTGAGCCGCCGGTATTTAGTCTACGGCAATCATGACGTTGCTGGCCTTGATGACAACATAGACCTCTTTGCCTTCAGCCAGGTTCAGGGACTTCGCCGATGTCTGGGTTATGATGGAGATTACCTGTTCCCCACCGGCCAGCTTCACCGTTACCTCCGAATTGACGGCACCGTGAACAACCTTCTCTACCTTACCCTTGATGACATTGCGGGCGCTGATTTTCATGGTTTACTCCTTTAGCTTTTTCTCATGATGTGTACTGCCGAAGCCTTGAAAGAGGCCACCACCTCCTGCCCTATTATCAACCCGAGTTCCTCCCAGGAACGCCGGGTGATGACTGCCGCTATGGTGAATCCGCAGTCCAGGGTAACCTTGATCTGGGACCCAAAAGGGAAAGACCTGACTACCCTGCCTTTCAGCTGGTTACGGGCGCTGGTGGAGGCGGGTGCTGCCGAAGGCAGGGTTATGGTGACGTCATCATAGTGCAGGTAGATGGTCACCCGGCTGCCGGCGGCCAGGTCGGAGACGGCCTGGAGCTGGTGGCCGTTGATGTCGATGCCGGCCAGCCCGTTGTCCTGCGAGCTGACCACCCCGTGCAGGATGTTGCCCGCCTCTACGAAGCTGGCCACCGCCTCGTTTACCGGGGAGCCGAACACCTCCCCCAGGGTGCCCAGCTGGCTGATGGAGCCGTTCATCAGCACCGCTACCCTTTCCGCCAGTACCAGGGCCTCGTTGCGGTCGTGGGTCACCATGACGGTGGTGACCCGGGTCTCCCTGAGGACGCTCTCAAACTCCTCCAGCAGGGCCTGGCGGGTGGGGCTGTCCAGGGCACTGAAAGGCTCATCGAGAAAGAGGACTTCCGGCTGAAGGACAAAGGCCCGGGCCAGGCTGACCCGTTTGGCCTCGCCGCCGGAGAGCAGGCGGGCCTGTCTCCTGGCCAGATGGGTAATGCCGAACCGGTCAAGCCATTGCTTTGCCCTGGCCCCGGCTTCGTCACCCTGCACGCCCCGCAGGCGCAGGCCGAGGGTGACGTTGTCCCACACCGTGCTGTTCAGCAGCAGGGACTCCTGGAAGACCACGGCCAGTCGGCGGCGCTGCTGGAGTGCCTGGTTTGAGCCGACCACGGGAACACCCTGGTAGGCCACCGTGCCGGTGGCCGGTTTCAGCAGCAGGGCCAGACAGAGCAGCAGGCTGGTCTTGCCGGAGCCGTTGGGGCCGATGACCGTCAGCACCTCGTTGGGGCGTACCTGGAGCGATGGTACCTCCAGCACCTTCTGGCCGCCCAGCACCACCGACAGCCCGGTGGCCTCCAGGGCGTAAGGGGAACCCGCCACCTGCTCCTGCCTCACCGTGGTTTGCTCCTCTGCTGGACGGCGGTGAGCACCAGGTTGACCACGTAGACCAGGGCCATCAGGATAATGCCCAGGGCAATGGCCAGGCCGAAGTTACCCTTGCTGTTCTCCAGCACGATGGCCGTGGTGAGCACCCGGGTCTGGCCGGTGATGTTGCCGCCCACCATCATGGCGGCGCCGACCTCCGAGATGATGGAGCCGAAGCCGGCCATGACGGCGGCCAGCAGGGGCAGGCGGGTATCCCTGATGAGGAGCCAGAGAAACTGCCGGCGCGAGGCACCCAGGGCCAGAATCTGGAGGCGGAGCTTGGGATCAATCTGCTGGATGGAGGCCATGGTGAACCCGGTGATGATGGGCAGGGAGATGATACACTGGGCGATGACGATGGCCGCCGGCGTGTACATAAGGTGCAGTATCCCCAGGGGGCCGTTACGCCACAGGAAAACGCTGACAATAAGGCCGACCACCACCGGGGGGGCGCCCATGCCGGTGTTTATCAGGCTCACCAGGAAGCGGCGCCCCAGGAAGCGGGTCATCCCGATGACCGTACCCAGCGTGATACCGACGAGCAGGCTGATGGCGGTGGCCGAGAGGGAGACCCCCAGCGACAGCATGGTGACCTTGAGCATCTCCGGGTCACCGTGGATGAGTAACTGAAAGGCAGTAACGATCCCCTGGATGATAAGGTCCACGAATATATCTCCCTAGAGTAAAATTTCCCCCCTCCTCCGCGTGGAGCAGTGGGGAAGGGCACTACCGCCTAGACACTGCCCAGCTCGGCCTCCGTCTTACCCGCATCCGGGAAGAACAGCGGCTGGCCGTATTTATCGACGCCGAAGGTCCTGATTACCTCCTGTGTTGCCGGGGCGACCATGAAGTCGGCAAAGGCACTGGCCCCCTCGGCGTTTATCTTGTCCGATTTGTTCGGGTTTACCGTCATGACATGGTAGATGTTCAGCAGTACCGGGTCTCCCTCGACCAGTATCTCCAGGCTCAGGTTCTGCTGGGTGGCCAGGTAGGTAGCCCGGTCGGTCATGGTGTAGGCCTCCTTCTCCGAGGTGATGGTCAGGGTGGCCCCCATGCCCTGCCCCGACTCCTGGTACCAGCTCTGCCCCTTCGGGTCAAGGCTGGCCGCCTTCCAGAGCGTGAGCTCCAGCTTGTTGGTGCCGGAGTCGTCGCCGCGGCTGATGAATACCGCGTTGCCGGTGGCAATCTTCTTGATGGCGTCCGTTGCGGAGGTCATACCCTTGATGCCGGCGGGGTCTGCCGCCGGGCCGACGAGGATAAAATCATTGTGCATCACCAGCTTGCGGACCGTGCCGTGCCCGGCCTGCATGAAGGCTACCTCTGAAGTGGGAGCATGTACCAGCAGCACGTCCGCTTCGCCCCGCTCGCCCATGGCCAGGGCGGCCCCGGTGCCCACGGCCACCGTCTTGACCTGGTAGCCGGTCTGCTTCTCAAACAGGGGCACCAGCACGTCAAGCAGGCCCGAGTCCTGGGTGCTGGTGGTGGTCGATAGAATCAGCTCCGGGTTGGCCGGGCTGGCGCAGGCCAGCAGGCTGGCCAGGGCCAGCCAAATCAGGGTGGCGGTTATGATGAACCGTGTTGTCTTGAGCATTTCTTCTCCTTCCTGTCCGGGGTTTAATTAGACATAAGAAAAGCACCCCGGTCAGGAGGTGCTCGGCATGGTCGTAGTCCGGCCATGGCGTTCTCCTTTCCGAATACGGGAGGCATCACTGTTTCCGGTGATACCCTATCGGCCGGCCGCCGTAGATAGCTCCTTAGGCGGGCAGGCTCGGAGAGCGGTATTCAGTTTTTATCTATTAGGCATAATACCACATCATCCGGCCCCTGGCAAGACCGGCTCCCCACGTCTTGACGGGGTGGGGGCGCTCTGCTACAATGGCCTCGGTGCCCGGCGCCAGGCACACCGTCCGGGTACCTCCGCCCGTCCGCCCTTAAAGCTATGGCAAGGGGGTCAGCATGGCTATCGACTATACCCGGGAAGGCCACACCGCCATCTTCACCATCAACCGTCCCGAGGCACTGAACGCCCTCAACCTCCAGGCCGCGGAAGAGCTTTACCACGCCATGGTGGACTTCCGCGATGACCCGGAGCTGTGGGTGGGCATCATCACCGGGGCGGGCAAAAAGGCCTTCTGCTGCGGCATGGACCTCAAGGAGACGGTGCCCTACATCCGGGCCGGCAAGGGCCTGCCCTGGACGGTCTTCCCCTCGCCCATGCGGGGGCTGGACCTGTGGAAGCCGCTCATTGCCGCCATTAACGGCCTGGCCCTGGGGGGCGGCCTGGAGACGGCGCAGGCCTGCGACCTGCGCATCGCCTCGGAGACGGCCCAGTTCGGGCAGCCGGAGGTGAAGCTGGGGCTGGTGGCCGGGCTGGGGGGCACCCAGCGGCTGCCCCGGATGCTGCCCCTGTGCAAGGCGGCGGAGCTGCTGCTGCTGGGCCGGCCCATCGATGCCCGGGAGGCCTGGCGCATCGGCCTGGTCAACAAGGTGGTGCCGCCGGACGAGCTGATGGCGGCGGCCCGGGAGTGGGCGGAGGCCCTGTGCGCCGCGGGGCCGCTGGCGGTGCGGGCCACCAAGGAGGCCATGCTGCGGGGGATTAGCATGAGCCTGGAAGAGGGCCTGCGGCTGGAGAACTCGCTGTCGGTGTACAGCACCACCACCGACGATTTTGCCGAAGGCACCTCGGCCTTTTTTGAGAAGCGGAAGCCCGACTTCAAGGCAACCTAATCGATAAGGAGGGGGAACCATGGCAATCAAAAAGGTAGGGGTACTCGGCATGACGGGCACCATGGGGCAGGGTATCGTCCAGGTATGTGCCCAGTCCGGCTACCAGGTGGTGGCCTCCTCGCGGAGCCAGGAGCGCCTGGCCCAGGGGATAGCCGGCATCGACAAGGTCCTCTCCCGGAGCGTGGAGAAGGGCCGGCTCTCCGCGGAGGACAAGGCAGCCACTCTGGGCCGTATCAAGGGCACCACTGATACCAGGGCCTTCAGCGACTGCGACCTGGTGATTGAGGTGGCGGTGGAGGACCTGGGGCTGAAGAAGCAGATATTCGCCGAGCTGGGGCAGATATGCCCGCCGGCGGCTATCCTGGCCAGCAACACCTCGGTGCTGCCGGTGGTGGAGATGGCCGTCGCCAGCGGCCGGCCGGAAAAGGTGGTGGGGCTGCACTTCTTTAACCCGCCCCCGCTGATGAAGCTGGTGGAGGTCATCAAGTCCATCGTGGCCAGCGAGGAGACCAT
>JAZDIY010000264.1:0-4695 GCA_043804445.1 Chloroflexota bacterium
ACCGGACGATAAGGCAGGGATTGATGTACGGGACAAGGGCACGCATCGGGCTACTGGTACCATCGGCCAACACCACGGTGGAGCCCGAGTTCAACGCCCTGGTACCGGAGGGTGTCTCGGTACACGCCGCCCGGATGCTGCTCACCCACGGCACGGTTGACCAGCTGGCCCGTATGGTGGTGGACATGGAGCGGGCGGCCGAGCTGCTGGCCACCGCCCGGCCCAGCATCATGGTCTTTGCCGATACCACCGGCAGCCTCTACGGAGGCCCGGGCTGGGACGGCGAGCTCATCAGCCGCATCGAGCGGATTGCCGGTGTACCGGCCACCACCACCGCCACCGCCGTGATGCATGCCTTCCGGGAGATGGGCATCACTAAGGTCTGTGTAGGCACCCCCTACCACCCGGAGCTGAACCAGGTGGTCGCCAGCGGCCTGGAGAGAAACGGTATAACCGTGCTGGGCATCAAGGGGCTTGGCCTGACCACCGAGGAGATGCACCGGCTGCCGCTGGAGAAGTACGTGGCCCTGGCCCATGAGGTGGACCGCCCGGAGGCCGAGGCCGTCTTCTTAAGCTGCACCAACCTCAAGGCCATACCCATCATTGACCGGCTGGAGCGGGAGCTGGGGAAATACGTCATCAGCAGCAACATCGCCACCTTCTGGGAGGTGATGCGCCGGCTGGGCATCCGGGAGCCGGTCCAGGGCCGGGGCCGGCTGCTGGCCAGCCTCTAGGCACCGGAGCCGGCCCCGCCGGGACTAAACCGCCCCGTGCCTAGACGTAGTCCACCTTCTCCACACCGGGAACTTTTATCCGCTGGTACCACTGCCGGTCCCGCATGGGCATGGTGGCGTCAATACCCCACTTCGCCGGGTAAGGCGGCTCGGGCGGCCTGATGATGATATCCTGGTGCGGCTGCACCCGGGTGGCCAGGGCCCATTCCACCTCCACCGGGTCACTGACGTTGATGTCATCATCCACCACCACGATGCGCCGGGTGGCGCGGAGGGGGTGGAAGAGGGCCTCCAGCACCCGGCGGGGCTCGTCATCGCTCCGCTTGTTGATGGCGATGACGGCATGCATCATACCGGCGCCGCCGGCAGTGATGGCCACCCGCTTTACCTCGGCTATCTTGCTGGCCTCGCGGTAGGCCGCCGCCATGACCACCCACTTCCGCAGCAGATGGTTCTCGGTCATCTGGACGAGGGGCATACCGGTGAGCACCGCCTGGAAGATGGGGTTCTTTCTCATGGTAATGGCGGTAATCTCCATCACCGGGGCCTCATTCCGGGGGGCGCCGAGGAAAGTGATGTAGTTACCGGGGAACTCACCGAAGGGGCCGTCCACCACCCGCTCGTTGGGGATGGTGACCCCCTCGATGACAATCTCGGCGTGGGCCGGGACCTCAACATCAATGGTCTCGCACTTGACCATCTCGATAGGGGCCCGGTGAAAGGCCCCCGCCATGTTAATCTCGTCAACCCCAAACGGGGCCACCAGCTGGCTGGCGATGACCACCGCCGGCTCCGAGCCGATGGCGGTGGCGATGCCCAGCCCCTGCCCCTTCTGCTCGGCGATGGTAATCAGCATACCCAGCTGCTGGTAACCGCGGGCCAGTATCACGGTGTGGTTCCTGTCCAGCACCTGCCGCCGGTGGATGGCCACGTTCTGCACCCCGGTATCCGGGTGCTTGCCGAACTCCACCCCGGCGGTGAGGAACGGCCCGGCGTCAAGCTCGGAATAGGTGGGCACCGGCAGCTGGGTCAGGTCAACATCGTCTCCCTTGATGATTATCTCCTTGACCGGGCCGGTAGCCACCATCCTGGGTCTGACCTCCGCCTGGTCACACTCCAGGTAGCGCTGCAGGATAGCCTCTTCGTCCGCCTCCATGGGCAACCCCAGGGCCAAGGCAAAACGCTTCTGGGAGGAGTAGACCCCGCCGGCCACCCGCCAGCCCGGGAAACCCCTGATGTTCTCGAAAAGGAGGGCCGGCCCGCCCACATCCGAGGACTTGCGGATGCCCGCGGCGATATCAAAGCGGACGTCCACCTCCTTCTTTACCCGCCGCAGCTCCCCCTTCTCCTCCAGATAGTCCAGAAACCACCGGAAATCACGATACATGCCCGTTCTCTTCCTTTCTGCTTACCCGGCCGACGGCACCGGGGTGGTAATGGAACCGCTGTTGCTATGGGTCTCGCCGTCCGAGGTGGTCACGATGACCTCGGCGTTAAAGGTCTGCCCGCAGCTCAGGCCGCTCCTCCCTACCGAATTATGGTAATTATCCGTAGCGATGGCACCGGAATCGGCCCAGACCTCGCCGTTCACCTTGAGCACCACCCGGGTGACGGTGATGTTGAAGTCCCCGCTTAAAGTAGCACTGTAGGAAACGGTAACGCTACTGGTGCACTCCGTCTCCGTGCCCACGCTCTCGGCGCTCATGCCCAGCGGGATGGAAAGCTGGCCTGTCTTGATGACCGGCTCCGGCGGTTCAGGAACAGTAATCGTCTCACCGGCCGTCAGCGACCCCGCCAGGTTGAGGGCCACTATCTCAATGTCAACGGTATCCCCGGGCTTTACCTCAATCTTGGGGGTGGTGCCAGTGTACTCAAGAAGCGAGATACCTCCGCTGTCCAGCACCAGGTACCCACCCAGCTTTACTGTCACGCCGGTGATGGGGTAGTCACCCCCGGTTAGGTCAAGCACGGAGACCTGGAGGTCCATATCGGTGGAGACGTTAGCCGAATCAAAGACGTCATCGGGATAGGTCCAGTAGTAATCAGGCTTATATTCAATGCCAATCAGCTGTTCCACCGGCGGCTCGGTCACCGGCGGCGGGGTGACGGGGGGAGTGGTCACCGGCGGGGTGGTGTTCTCCACCCAGCTCACCGGGTGAGTCCGGCCATTGAGAGCAAAATAGTCTTTCTCCAGGGCCGACTTGTTGGCCAGGGCAATCCGGCCGGCCAGCTCCGGCACGTTCTTCTCCCGGGCAATCCGGCGGGCTTCCTCCTGCAACTCCTCGCTGTTGTTAATCTCCTCCATGTCCTCCCAGAAGCCGCTGGAGTACTCGCCGCCCTTGTCAGTATCGGCGTTGGGGTCAGCCTCATAGTCAAAATCGTCCCAGAAGATGCCCCGGGAGATGGGGTCATAGTCACCGTAGGAGCTTTCGTTTACTCCCGCCGCCGACTGGAAGACGTCCACCTTGCCCGATTTCTTCATCTCGTCAGCGAAGCCGCCGCTGTGGCAGGCATCAATCACCACCTTGAAGCGCACCGTGCAGTACTTCTGGAGCATCTTGGCAAAATCATCGGCCCAGATAGCATCGTCCTTGTAGGCCATGTAGGAGCCGTAGGTGTCCGAGTGCCCGCCGTGGCCGGTGTAGTAGAAGAAGATGTCGGTGGCGCCATCATCCCGGGCCCGCCTGATGGCATCCTCAACATCGGCCTTGGTATTACCCTGGGGCTGGTACTTGGGAATCTGGGCATTACCACCGAACTGGGTGGCGTTGACCACGTCATCGGCAAAACCGGCATCGTTCTGGCCGGCCTTGAAGCCATTGACCACCACCATGGCCTCCCCGTCGGGCAGGGCCGGCGGCAAACGCCAGTCCGGCTGCAGGGCCCGGGTCAGCGAGGTTACCACCAGGCCACTGGAGAAAGGATTAAAGAGACTGGCGGTGGGCCGGGGCGGTATCGCCTCGTCAGGGATATTGCTGTAGGCCCAGCTCTGCCGGTTCCAGTACTGGTCAAAGTCAACCCACTGGGCCACCCCGTTGATGTAGGGCCACCACGCCTGCTTGACCACCCTGACCTTGCCGCTGCCGGCATCAACATAAACGTAGCGGGTGGGGTGAGAGAAACGGGTAAAGGGGCCATCGTCCACCCAGAAGAACCAGGCGGGGGCGGCCAGGGTCTCCGGCACCAGGTAGGGCAGCTTGTCCGCCTTAACCGGCAGGGGGTCAGGGGCATAGGGGGCCACCTGGGCACCGGCGGGGAGCGGCTGGTCCATACCGAAGGCAATCAGGGGGACTTTCAGCGTGTCCGGTTTGACCACCTCATCCAGCAGAATCTTAGTGGCCTGCTCCCTGGTCAGCGGGGCGGCGGGAGAAGGGGCAGGCGCCGGAGAGGGAGAGGGAGGCGGTGGCGGTGTTTTAGGGGGACAGCCAAGCAGGGTCAGCATAGCCAGGCTGATAAGCAGCAGTCCCCAGAGCTTTTTATTCATCAGTGTGTCTTCTTCGCATCGGATTTACCCGTGGCTGACGCATCTGGTGAAACTGGACTATGCTACCATACTGACCTGCCCCGGTCAAGACAGTGGCCAGCCCGGTAATTTAGTCACCGGACGAAGGTCTCGTCCCAGTACGAAATGGCCCGTATTTCATCTAAACATACCCGCTTCAGCCAGGTCAAGTGACCGCCCGGCCGTTGGCCTTTTAGCTCGGCGGTGATATAATCCCCCGTAAAGAGAGGCGCGGCTCCGGGCAGGCCGCGCTCCCGGGGAAAAGTGATGGTGGCATTAACGTTCCAGTGCCTGCGGAGGAAAGTACTACTGGGGCTGCTGGGCTCCCTGGCGCTCCTGGCGGCATTACTCCCCACCACCCCCACCCACGGCGCCGGGGGAAGCATCACCTTTGATCCCACCGAAGGGGACATCGGCAACGTTATCATCATCAGCGGCAGCGGCTTCACTGCCAACCGG
>JAZDIY010000265.1:0-2746 GCA_043804445.1 Chloroflexota bacterium
GGTGCAGGTGGTGGGCCGCCACCAGCCCGTCCCCGCCGTTGTTGCCCGGCCCGATGAGCAGCAGTATCCGGTGGTTTTCCAGCGTCCCCAGGAGCCGCTTGACCTCGGTGGCCACCGCCTGGCCGGCATTCTGCATCAGCACCCCGGCGGGCAGGCCCATCCGGGCGCAATCCTGCTCCACCTGGCGCATCTGGGCGGCGGTCAATACTTTCACAAGTAGCCTCTGTCCGATAGGATAGCGGCCCCGTGGCCGCAATTTAGAGTGTAACAACATACCGGGCTGTGGTCAAGATGGCCCCGGGGCGCTGTCGGCTGGTTGACAAGCCTGTCATGGCATACTAAACTGATGAATCCCGATGATATCCAGCGGGCTTGGCGGTATGGTATGAATCAGGGCCCGGGTAAAATAGCCAGCGGTTCCAGGGTGGCCATTATTGGTGGCGGTCCTGCCGGTACCTTTATGGCGCTGTACCTCCTGCACTACGCCAGGGAAGGGGACATCCGTCCCGAAATCACTATTTACGAGCCGCGGCATTTTGAAGGACTGGGCCCAAAGGGCTGCAAGGGCTGTGCCGGGATACTATCCATATCCCTGCTGCGGAACCTGGGGGAGCTGGGGATGACCGTCCCCGAGGGGATAATCCAGCGTAAGATAGAGCGTTATACTGTTCATAGCCCCTATACCACCCTCAGTATCAGCAACCCGGAGAAGGAGCCGCAGATTCTCAGCATCTATCGGGGGGGTGGCCCGCGCCTGTCACAATATGAAGAGCCCATCAGTTTCGATGGCTGGCTCCTGGAAGAGGCCCGGCGGCGCGGTGCCCGGATAGTCAGCCAGGCGGTATCCCGCATTTACCTGGAGCCGGAAGCAGCCGTGGAGGCGGCTGGTGAACGGCAGGGATATGACCTGGTAGTGCTGGCCACGGGGGTGAACGCCAGACCGGTCCCCATCCTCGGGCTGGAATATGTTCCCCCGAAGACACTGAAGATGGCCCAGGACGAGCTTTATGTGGGCACCGCCGAGGTGGAGGCACGGCTGGGGAATACGGCGCGGGTCTTCCTCATGCCGCGTTCCGGGCTGATTTTCGGGACCCTGGTGCCCAAGGGGCCGTTCGTGGGTGTTTCTATCCTGAGCCGGGGTAAAAATGCCGTCTCCGTCGCCGATTTCTTAAAGCATGATACGGTGCATAGCCGGCTGCCGGGGCATTACCAGCGCGCCTGCGGCTGCCAGCCCCGTATCGCAGTAAGTGCCGCCCGTAACTATTACGCTGACCGGTTCGTGGCGGTGGGCGATGCTGCCGTCTCCCGGTTATATAAGGATGGCATCGGCTCCGCATTGCTAACCGCCCGCCAGGCGGCCCGTACCGTGGTTCACCACGGCTTATCCCGCCGTGATTTTGTTCGTTACTACCGGCCTTTATGCCGGCGCCTTGACCGGGACAATCGCTGGGGCCGGTGGCTCTTCTGGATGAACGATAAGGTCAAGGACTCGGCCGCCTTTCTGCTGGCGCAGCACCGTCTGATTGCCGATGAGCAGAAGAACGTGAAGGGCTCACTGCCCTTTACCCGGGCCGCCTGGGGGATGTTTACCGGAAGCTACAGCTACCGGAGCATAGCCTGGATGACGCTCAACCCGGTCTCGTTGATCCGGATTCTGGCGGGAGTGCTCCGGGAAGGTATCAGGATACTGCTGCGTAAAGAGGTGACCGGCCCCCGGAAACTGCACGTGGGCGGCCGCCAGATTTTGATACTGGGCAGCGGCTTCGGCGGCACCTATACCTTACGGCACCTGGTCCCATCGTTGAACCGCAACGAGCACATAGAGATAACCATGGTCAGTGAGCAGAACTACTTTTTGTTCTCCCCTTTGCTGCATGAGGTGGCCACAGCCCGCATTGAGACACGGCACATTGCCTATCCCATCAGGCGGCTGCACTGGAGGGACCGGTTCAACTTCATTCAGGCCAGCGTGGAGAAGATAGACCTTAAGGAGCGTAAGGTAATCACCAGCGCCGGGGCTTTGGATTATGACTACCTGGTGCTGGCCCTGGGCAGCGTGACCGATGTGCCGGCGTCGGTATCGGGTAGGGGGAAGGTTTTCCTGCTGAAGACACTGCACGACTGCATGCTTATCAAGAACCATATTATCGAGGTCTTTGAGCAGGCCAGCACCGAGAAGGACCTGGAGAGTCAGCGGCGTTTGCTTACCTTTGTGGTCTGCGGGGCCGGCTATACCGGTGTCCAGCTGGTGACGGAGCTGAGGGACTTTATTTACAAGCACCTGGTCAGGTTCTATCACGCCATAGACCCGGCCGCTATCCACATCATCCTGGTGGAAGCCGAGCACAAGATTGTGCGGAACCTGCATATCAAGCTGGGTGCCTATGTCATGAAACAGCTCCAGAAGATGAATATTGAAGTGAGATTGGGGTCACGGGTGACCCGGGTTCGAGAGGACAATGTGCAAATCAACGGCGTGGAAAGCGTGCCGGCCTGTACCGTTATCTGGGTGGCCGGGGTGGTGGCCAATCCGCTGATAGCGGGGCTCGATGCCGCCACGGATAATCTGGGGCGGGTACTGGTCGACGAGTACCTGGAGGTACCGGAAGCCCGCCGGGTGTACGCCATTGGCGACTGTGCCCACTTTAAGGACCCGGCGTCAGGCCAGCCGGTACCACCCCGGGCACATACCTCGGTACGCCAGGCCAGGGTAGCGGCTCATAATATTCTGGCCGATATCCGTGGT
>JAZDIY010000266.1:0-6100 GCA_043804445.1 Chloroflexota bacterium
AGAATTACGGGCAGCCGGCCCGTAATGGCCGGCAGTGGAGAGAGGATTTGGCCATCAGTGACATCAACCGGAAATGGTTAGCCGCCGTCATGGTGCTGGTCATCGTGGCCGGGGCGGTGGCCGTGGTGAGGCTGGCGCCGCCCCCGCCCCAGCCCGAGCCGCCCCCGCCGGCGGCTACCGGGCAGACGCCGGCAGCCCTACCCCAACCCCAGCCCGCCGGGGAACCAGCCGCATCCCCCGCGCCGGCGGCACCGGCCACACCGCCAGAACCACCCGCCGTCAGGTCAGTCACCATAACCGATGAGGAGGTGATACCGCTGCTACCCATCAGCGGCGCCACCCTCCATTTTTTGCCCGGTAACCAGGCCCAGGTGGGGCACCCGTCCGTACCCAGGCTTTTCTGGCCCAGGGTCAACCTGGGGGCAACGGGGGGCAGGCTGTGGCTGAGCGGCATCCCGTCCTGGCTTGACCTGTCCTTAATTGACGACAACATCAACGATTACACCGCCTGGTGGCGGCCGGACTGGCAGTGGTCATTTTCGGTGGCCGCATCAGGCCCCGCCCGGAGCATCGTCCCCCAGAACGGCATCACCACGGCGGCGGCCACCCCCACCTTTGACTGGACGGCCCTGGCGGGCGAGCCCGGGGTAAAATACCGGCTGGAGATTGCCACCGACAGCACCTTTAGCGCCCCGCTGGTCACCAAGGACAACCTGACCAGCCCCGGCTATACCCTGAAAACGGCCCTGGCGGCGGGCAGCTACTACTGGCGGGTAACCGTGGCCGGGTGGCTGTGGCTGGTGGGCATGCCGCCGTGGCTGGACATCTCCCGGTATGACCCGGAGGTAAGCCGGCTGCCCACCGTGGTGGCCGTGGAGACGGAGGCCGGCCGGGCCACCCTGAGCTACCTTCCCTGATTTTCAGGCTGAATATTGACAGTATGCGGCGCTCTATTTACAATGCCTAGTAAAGGCTAAGATGAAAAAGCCACAGGTCTGCGTCATCATCCCCACGCTTAACGAAGCCGAGTCCATCGGCCGGGTGATTGATGACATCCCCCGCCCGGCCCTGGAGGCGAAGGGCTACCAGGTGGAGGTGATGATTATCGACGGCGGCAGCACCGACGGCACCATCCAGATTGCCGAGGAGAAGGGGGTGCAGGTGGCCATCGAGCCCCGGCGGGGAAAAGGCAGGGCGATGCGCACCGCCCTGCCCATGACCCAGGCCGACTACGTGTTTATGCTCGATGGCGATAATACCTACCCCCCCGCCTACATCACCGAGATGCTGGAGATGCTCCACAGCTATCCGGTGGTCATCGGCTCCCGGCTCCGCGGCCAGATAGAGCCGGGGGGCATGAGCCGGCTGAACCTCATCGGCAACCACCTGCTCACCCTGCTGGCCAATGTGATGTACCGCACCCGGATAAGCGACCTGTGCACCGGCTACTGGGGCTTCCGGGGAGAGGTCATCCCCCGGCTGACCCTGCTCGCCGACGGTTTTGACTTTGAGGCCGAGCTGTTTGTCCAGGTAGCCAAAAAGGGCTACCTCATCGGCGAAGTACCGATATACTACCGGCGCCGCCGGACGCCCCCCAAGCTCAATTCCATTGAGGACGGGCTGAAGATAGCCTGGGCACTGGTGCAACGCCGGTTCCGGGCCAACTGATGAAGATAGCCCAGGTCAATGACACCATCTATCCCTACTTCAAGGGGGGCGCCCCCAAGCGGGTCTGGGAGATATCCCGCCGTCTGGCCGGCAAGGGGCACACCGTCCATATCTTCGGCATGAAGTACTGGGACGGGGACGACTTTATTATTAGTGAAGGCGTTCACCTCCACGGGGTCTGCCCCGGCCAGGAGCTCTACATCAACGGCCGGCGCTCCATCCGGCAGGCCCTCTACTTCGCCTACCGGCTGCTCCCGCCGCTGCTCAGGGAAAAGTTTGACGTTATCGACTGCAGCAACTTCCCCTACTTCCCCTGCTTCCCGGCCTGGCTGCACTCCCTGACCAGGGGCTCCACCCTGGTGATTACCTGGCTGGAGGTGTGGGGCAACTACTGGTACCAGTACCTGGGGAACGCAGGCCTGGCCGGCGTCCTGGTGGAAAAGCTGGTGGCCCGTCTGGGCCGG
Source organism: Chloroflexota bacterium (assembly GCA_043804445.1). Classification (GTDB taxonomy): domain Bacteria; phylum Chloroflexota; class Dehalococcoidia; order Dehalococcoidales; family JAZDIY01; genus JAZDIY01. Next base: position 2,133 of record JAZDIY010000266.1, read on the forward strand.
GACAAGATTGCCATCTCGGAGGTCACCCGGCGGGGCATCCTCTCCCTGGGGGTAACCGAAGGCATCACGGTGATTATCGGCGGGATAGACCTGGACGAGATTAAGGCCACGGCCCCGTCCGGTGACAGCTCAGACGTCATCTACGCCGGCCGGCTGATTACGGACAAGAACATTGACCGGCTCATCAGGGCCATCGCCCTGCTGAAGCCTGCCCGTCCCGGCCTCCGGTGCCTGATTATCGGCGACGGGCCGGAGAGAGACCGTCTGGAAAGGCTGGCCCGGGAGCTGGGGCTGGCCGGGCAGGTCAGCTTTAGCGGCTTCCTGGAGAGCTCCGGGGAGGTGCTGGCCCGCCTCAAGGCGTCCCGGGTCTTCGTGCTGCCCTCCACCCGGGAGGGCTTCGGCCTGGCCCTGGCCGAGGCCAACGCCTGCGGTATCCCGGCGGTGACCGTCCGCCATCCCCTGAACGCCGCCGCCGAGCTGATTGTTGACGGCAAGAACGGCTTTATCGCCGAGACCGACGAGACCGACCTGGCCCGGAAGATAGGCCTCGCCCTGGACCGGGGAGCGGAGATGCAGGCCGACTGCCTGGCCTACTCCGCCCGGTACGACTGGGCCCGGGTGGTCGATAAGATTGAAGCCACCTATCAGAACGCCCTAGCGAAAGAGGGGAAAAGACCATGACACTGAAGAACAAGAACGTACTCATCACGGGTATCAGCGGCTTCGTCGGCTCCCACCTGGCCCATCACCTCCTGGAGGAAGGGGCCAATGTCTTCGGACTGGTGATGCGGCGGGCTGACGGCAGCACCCCCCAGAACATCAAGCGGCTGGGGATTGACCGCGGGGCCACCCTGCTGGAGGGAGACGTGCGTGATGTCTCCAGCCTGGCCTTCGCCCTGGACCAGGCCCGGCCGGAGGTGGTCTTCCACCTGGCCGCCCAGTCTTTCATCCCCCGCTCCTTCACCTCGCCGACAGAGACCATGGAGATAAACTGCCTGGGGGCCGTTAATCTGCTGGAGGCCACCCGGGCCAATCAACTGGACCCGGTCATCGTCTTCGCCGGCTCAAGCGAGGAGTACGGCCTGGTCATCTTCTCCGAGGCCCAGTACCAGCAGATGCGCACCAAGCACGGCATCATCTTTCCCGAGCCGGTCCGCATCCCGGAGGTGCCCATCAGCGAGACCAACCCCTTCCGCCCCATGTCCCCCTACGCGGTGAGCAAGGTCTACGGGGAATACCTGATGCGGAACTACTATACCTCCTACGGCACCAAGACGGTGGTTTCCCGCGGCTTCAACCACGAGGGGGCTGGCCGGGGGCGGATGTTCGTCACCTCGGCGGTCACCCAGCAGGTGACGCAGCTCAAGCGGGGCCAGGCTGACCGCCTGGTCATCGGCAACGTCAACGCCTTCCGGGACTGGTCGCACGTCAGAGACATCGTGGCCGGCTACTGCCTGCTGGCCGAGCGCGGCCAGTACGGCGAGGTCTACAACCAGGGCTCCCAGCGCACCAACTCGGTGCTGAGCTACATCCTGCTCAGCCTGGAGTGCGCCGGCTACGAGGTAGCCAGAATCCAGGCCCTCAACGGGGGCAAGGCGGTGGAAAGCCCCACCGAGCCGGACGACTCCGAGGTTTTTGGCTGCCGCTTCGACAAGACCCGGGTGGACCGGCTGCTGCTGGACGGGGCCCTGGAGTTCGAGCTGGCCGACGGCGGCATCCTGGTGGACACCGACCAGGGCCGGGTGACCATCGAGTTTGACGCCGAGCGCTTCCGGCCCGCCGACGTGCCCATCCTGCTCAGCAACACCACCAAGGTCAGGGGGCTCGGCTTCACCATCAAGCACGGCCTGAAAGACATCATCAACGACCAGCTGAACTACTTTCTGGGCCCGCCATGCTAGCTCAAGGAACGCCGTTATCAACACGGTAAAGACGGATGAAGATTGCCCACCTCACCCCCACTTTTGACGCCTACAGCGGCATCGACCGGGTGGTCTGCCACCTGGCCGCCGGGCAGGCGGCCCGGGGGGACCAGGTCACCATCTTCGCCCTGGCCGGCGGCATGGCCCCGCCGCCGGGGGTGACCCTGGAGGTTATGGGCATGCCCCGGCAGCTGACCTTGCAGCGGATATACCGGCTGCTGCTGCCCCTGGACATCGGCAAGACCTGCCGCTGGCTGCCCCGGCTAAAAGACTTTGACGTCATCTACTGCCACTTCTACCCCATGACCTGGTTCGGCTACCGGGCCAGCAAACGCTACGGGGTCAGGTACATCTACTATGACTACGGCATCGCCTCCTCCGGGACCTTCTCCAACATCGTGGAGAATATCTACATGAGGCTGCTGGCCTGGCTCACCGCCCGGACGGCGAAAGCCGCCGACGGGGCCATCTCCATCAGCCGGTACCTCCAGGAGCAGCTTAACCGGGAGACCGGCCTGACCAGCCAGGTGGTCTACCCGGAGATAGACTTTCAGCGTTTCCACCCGGGCCTGGACGGCTCGCCGGTACGAGAGCGGCACCACTTGGCCGGCGGCAAACTCATCGTTTACACCGGCCGCATCTCCCCCCACAAGGGGGCCCACCTCCTCATCGCCGCCTTCCGGGTGGTACACCAGGCCGTGCCCGACGCTACCTTGCTCATCATCGGCCAGCCCACCTTCCCCGCCTACTCCCGCCGGCTGAAGCAGATGGCGGACAGCGCCGTGATTTTCGACGGGTATGTCCCCGATGACGCCCTGCCCGCCTACTACGCCGCCGCCGATGTCTACGCCACGGCCACCCTCTGGGAGGGCTTTAACCTGCCCCTGGTGGAGGCCCAGGCCTGCGGCACCCCGGTAGTGGCCTTCCGCCTCGGCCCGCACCCGGAGGTGGTGGCTGACGGGGAAACGGGCTACCTCGTCCCGCCGGAGGATACCGGGGCCCTGGCCGAGGCCATCATCCGGCTGCTGAAAGATGATAAGCTGAGACAGGAGATGGGCCAGCGGGCCGCCCGGATGGTTACCGGCCGATTTGCCGGGCCGTCCCCGTAAACAGCCGGAGGTATTTAACCGCCATGCCCAACGACTGGGCGATTAAGCAATGTCTGAGCTGGTGCCTGGCCCTGCTGCTGGCCCTGGTGGGCCTGGTGGGGCTGGTGGGGCTGGCCGGCCTGGGCTATGATGTGCCGGTGTTGAGGCCGGCGGTAGGCCTGGCCTTCCTCACCCTGGTCCCGGGGACGCTCATCCTGAGGATACTCAAGATTCATCACCGGGGCGTTACCGAAAGGGGCGCCAAGATAAACCGGGATAAAACACGGCCACCGCTGAGCCAGGGCTAAATACTGCCCCGCCGCAACTGTTTCCGGATAACAACAGTAACGTAGATTGCCACCGAGCCATGGACACCGAGCCAGGCATAGCCGATACCAATGATACCGGTCACCGGGGCCACCAGATAGCTGACCACCAGCGTGGCCACCGCGATGAAACCCCAGATAATCGTCATCTCCCGCAGCCGCCCCCTCACCCGCAGCACACCGGTATAGATGTAGTTGACCCCGATAGGCAGGCTGGACAGGGCCACCACCTGGAGCAGCCCCAGGCCGGTGGTAGAGTAGCCCGGCCCGAAGATGAGCAGCAGCCATTTACCGCCGGCGATAAGTACCACCACCAGGGGCACCAGCACCATGAAGGTAAACTTGAGCGTCTTGCGCACGTCCTCCCCCAGCCGGTCCTCAAAGTGCACCCCCTCGGCGAAAAGGGCGTTGGAGATGGCCGAGGCAATCGCCGAGAGCACATTGGCCATCATCCAGGCGATGAAAAAATAGGCATTGCTCTCCGGACCGAGGAGGTTGAGCACGACTACCGGCAGGAGCAGGGTAGGGGCCGCGGCGAAGAGGGCCACCAGATAGTTGCTACCGGAATACTGCCACTTGCTCTTGAGATAAGCCAGGTTCAGTGACGGTATCGGCCGGAAGCGGGGCTGGAC
>JAZDIY010000267.1:0-2623 GCA_043804445.1 Chloroflexota bacterium
GCCAACATCGAAATCCCCTGGCCCCACGTCAAGCTCTACTTCGGTGATTCACCGTCAGGCCAGGGGCCGGTCTGCCCTAAATGCGCCCGGCCCACCCCAACGGGAAGCCAGTTCTGCCCAAGCTGCGGCACCCGGCTTAGCCATCCTTAGATTGCTTGTTTTCTTGACGGGTAGTTAGTTATAATAAGTCCATCGTGTTAAGAGAGGAGAGAACCACCGATGCCTTCCTACGCCTACTTCCAGAAAAAGTTCGTCCCTACCGCCGAAGCCAGTATCGGCGTCATGACCAATTTCCTGCACTACGGTACCGCCGTTTTTGAAGGCATCAGGGGTAACTGGAACAGCCGGCAAAAGCAGATTTACCTCTACCGCCTGAAGGACCACTACGAGCGCCTGCAGCAGGGCTGCCAGGTGCTGATGATCAAGCTCCCTCACACCGTGGACGAGCTCTGCCAGCTGACGGTGGAGCTGGCCCGGAAGTGCGGCTTTCAGGAAGATATCTACGTGCGCCCGGTGGCCTATAAGAGCTCGGAGCGGCTGGGTGTCCGCCTGCATGACATCGACGATGACTTTCTGGTATTCGCCATGCCCTGGGGGCGGTACCTGGACGTGGACAAGGCCCGCTGCGCCGTGGCCTCCTGGCGCTGTCCCAGCGAGGTGCCCCAGGCCAAGCTCAGCGGGCTTTACCTGAACAACGCCCTGGCCAAGAGCGAGGCCATCCTCAACGGCTTTGACGAGGCCATCATGCTCTCCCCGGAGGGTTACGTGGCCCAGGGGAGCGGGGAGAACCTCTTCCTGGTGAAAAAAGGCAGCCTGATTACCCCACCCCGCTACAACAACATCCTGATGGGTATCACCCGGGATACCACCATCCAGCTGGCCCGGGCCGAGCTGGGCATCGAGACTATCGAGAGGCCGGTGGAGCGCGGCGAGCTCTACAACGCCGACGAGTGCTTCCTGACCGGCACCGCCGCCCACATCACCCCCGTTGCCGAGATAGACCGCCGCCGCATCGGCAGCGGCGAAATCGGGGAGATTACCGCCCGGCTCCAGAAAATCTACGCCGGGATTATCCGGGGTGATAACCCCAAGTACCTGGACTGGTGCACCCCCGTTTACCCGAAGTAACCCCGCACCAGGGGAGTAGAGCGTGGTCAACGGCGTTATCGCGGTTATTGCCGGCTACCTGCTGGGCTCCATCCCCACCGCCTACATCGCCGGGCGCCTGGCCCGGGGCGAGGACATCCGGCGGCTGGGGGGCGGTAACATCGGCGGGCTGAACACCTACCGCGAGGTGGGGATGGCCGCGGGGGTAGCCGTGGTCCTGGTGGACATCGGCAAGGGTGCGGCGGCGGTGGCCATCGCCTACTGGCCGCTGCAACTGTCCCCGCCCTGGGTACTGGCCACGGCCCTGGCCGCCATCCTGGGCCACATGTGGATGGCCTTCCTGAAGTTCAGCGGCGGCAAGGGGCAGGCACCACCATCGGGGTGCTGAGCACCCTAATGCCGCTCTACGGGTACTGGCCGGGGCTGGTCATCTTCCTGACGATTATCGCCATCCCCGTGGCTATCACCCGCAACGTGGCCCTGTCTCTGGGCATCGGGCTGGTGGCGCTGCCCTTCATCTTCTGGCTGGGGATGGGGTCAGGGATAATGGTTATCTGGTCGGTGGTCACCGGCCTGCTGATTGCCCTGCGCTTCTCACCTACCGCCAGAGAGGCCATCGCCAGCTCCAGAACGGTGCGGGAATTCATCTTCGACCGCTGGCAGCGTAAGAGATAGCCGTAAAGACAGCCTAGTCAACCACCGGGCTGCCCACCCGGAGCGACCTCAGCAGGCAGATGATACGGCAGCTTTCCTCAAACATGGTGGTACTGCCGTCGGCCTCCTCTAAAAGCTGCCCGGTAGCGAAGCTGCCGTGGCCGTGCACCATGACAACACGGCCGTGCTGCAGGGCCCGGGCGATGACATCGGCCAGACCGCCGGCCTTGACCTCGGTATGCCAGCCCACCACCGGCACCCGGCCGGCCACGGCCAGACCCTCGGCATCCGGGGGCACAATCTCGGTCCCGGTCAGCGACAGGGCCACGGCATGGGGCGGATGGGCATGGACCACGGCCATGGCAGATGTCTGCTGGTAGATAGCCCGGTGGACGGCCAGCTCCACCGAGGCCAGCGGCGTGGCCCGGTCATTCTTGTTTATCCCGGTCTCAACCAGGTCATGCTCCTCCAGACAGCCGAGCATGCTGCCCCGGCGGGTAATCAGCAAGCGGTCGCCCAGCCGGATGCTCAGGTTGCCGCTGTGTGAAGCAATCAGCCCCCGCGTGAAAAGGTTGTTCCCCACCGCCTGAAACTGGGCCAGTATCATCAAAAACCCCGCTGCTGTTAATCTATACCCATCAGCCAGTAAAAATCAAATCAAGGGTGTAACCTCACCCCCTGTATCCCCCTCTCCTTGGTCAAGGAGAGGGGGAAGAAAAAAGAAAGAGGGGCTTAACGCCCCTCAATACCCCGTTTCTCGGGGGTAGTTAAATCCCTCTCTATCTCCCTTTACCAAAGGGAGACGACACGTTTGCGGCTAGACCGCGTCCCCCTTTGAAAAAGGGGGACTACAGGGGGATTT
>JAZDIY010000268.1:0-2010 GCA_043804445.1 Chloroflexota bacterium
GGCAAGACAGAGACCGGTGTTTTAAAGTGAGGCGGAACCTCTCTTGGTAAAACCCTCGCCCCCTCTCCTTTGATGGAGAGGGGGATTATGGGGGTGAGGTAGATAAAAGCACTATATGCAGACAAAGCGAGATTACTAAGAGGTGCTGGGGGTGGGCCGGGAGGCCACCCCCGAGGAGATAAAGAAGGCCTACCGCCGGCTGGCCTTCCAGCACCACCCTGACCGCAACCATGAGGACGGGGCTGAGGAGAAGTTTAAGGAAGTCAACGAGGCCTACGAGGTACTCTCCAACGCCGATAAGCGGGCGGCCTATGACCGCTTCGGGCACGACGGTACCGAGGGCTTTTCCGGGACCGGCTTCGAGGGGTTTGGCTTCGGCGGGTTTGGCGACAGTTTTGACGCCTTCTTCGGTGGTGGCCAGACCGCCCGGCAGGCGGCCCAGCGCGGGGCTGACCTGAGCTATCAGGTTACCCTCACCTTTGAGGAGGCCGCCTTCGGTGGGGAGAAGGAGCTGGAGATAACCCGTACCGAGCACTGCTCCCAGTGCCAGGGTACCGGCAGCCGGCCGGGCAGCCAGCCCAGCCGTTGCCCCAACTGTAATGGTACCGGCCAGGTGCGGCGTGTCCAGCAGAGTATCTTCGGGCGTTTCACCAATGTTGCCACCTGCGGCCAGTGCCACGGCGAGGGCCGGGTGATTACCGACCCCTGTCCCCAGTGCCGGGGTACCGGCCGGGAGAAGCGCCAGCGCCGTATCTCGGTAAAGATTCCGGCGGGGGTGGATGAAGGCTCTCATCTGCGCCTCGGCGGCGAGGGCGAGGCCGGCGTCCGGGGCGGCGGGCCGGGCGACCTGTACGTTACCCTGCGGGTGGAGCCGCATGAACTATTTATCCGTGACGGCGATAACCTGCTCTACGAGCTGCCCGTCAGCTTCACCCAGGCGGCCCTCGGTACGGAGGTCGAGGTGCCTACCCTGACCGGCCAGACCGGGCTCAAGGTTCCGGCAGGCAGCCAGACGGGTAAGGTCTTCCGCTTGAAGGGGGAAGGGGTGGCCCACCTGCGTGGCAGCGGGCGTGGTGACCTGGTGGTTACCCTGACGGTGGTGACCCCCGTCTCGCTCACCAAAGAGCAGCGCCGGCTGATTGAAGAGCTGGCCGCGATACTGGGAGAGAGCAACGTACCGCCACCAAAAAAGAAGGGCTTCTGGCCGCACGGTTGCTGATGGCCAGGTTTAAGAGGTCAGCAGGGCGGCTTCTTTTTTAGATTTGGCGCGCCGGTGACGCCGGAAGAGCGAGAAAAGCCGCCACTTGCGCCCCACCAGCTCGTGCTGGGTCTTGGCCCCCATCAGCTCGGCGGCCGCCTGGCGCGGGTCAAGCCCGGCGTAGAGCACCCGGTAAATCTTCTCGGTAAGGGGCATCTCCAGCCCCATCTGCTGTGCCAGGCTCCAGGCGGCGGCGGTGGTGCCCACCCCTTCGGCGACATTGTCCATGGCGGTGGTGATTTCCTGCAGCGTCCGTCCCTTGGTCAGCTCGACGCCGACATAGTGGTTGCGGCTCAAGGGGCTGGAGCAGGTGGCGATGAGGTCACCCAGCCCGGCCAGCCCCGCCAGGGTGAGAGGGTTGGCCCCCAGGGCTACCCCCAGGGCGGTTATCTCGGTCAGACCGCGGGTGATGAAGGCCGCCTTGGCGTTGTCCCCGTAGCCCAGCCCGTCAATCACCCCGGCACCGAGGGCGATGATATTCTTCAGGGCTCCCCCCAGCTCCACGCCGACGAAATCGGTGTTGGTATAGACGCACAGGTCGCGGGTGCTTAACAGCCGCTGGGCCTTTCTGGCCACGGCCTCATCCTCGGCGGCAACCACGGTGGCGGCCGGCAGGCCGCGCAGTATCTCCCGCGACAGGTTGGGGCCGGAGAGCACGCAGATATTGGCATGCAGGCTTGGGTCTATCTCCTCGGCAATGACCTGCGACAGGCGCTTGTTGCTGCCAATCTCCAGGCCCTTGGCGGCACTCA
>JAZDIY010000269.1:0-5695 GCA_043804445.1 Chloroflexota bacterium
GGTCGGCCCCGCCGGCCTTCAGGGTGAGGGCCAGGTTGGCCGTCTCGGTGGTGATGTGCAGGCAGCCGGCTACCCTCACCCCCGCCAGCGGTTTCTCGGCGGCGAACCGCTCCCGGATGATCCGCACCACCGGCATCTCCCGCTCGGCCCACTCGATGCGCTGCTGGCCCGCTTCGGCCAGCGAGGGGTCTTTGATTTCGTACTGATGGCCTGTTTTCATGGTTAACCCCTTTTCTCTAGTCCATATTGTTGAACCGGGGCAGCAGCCGGATGAGCGCCAGCGAGATGACCAGGCTGATGCCGCCCAGCAGCACCAGGGAGAGGACTACCCCGCTCTGCTGGGCCAGGGCCCCGAAGGCCAGGCTGACGGTGGGGCCCAGGCCGAAGAATATCCCCCGCCAGCTCAGGATTCGGCCCCGTACCTCGTCCGGGATGGCGCTCTGGATGATGGTGGAGTTGACCGCAATCATGGCGGCGTTCATCCCCCCCACCACTACCAGCAGGGGTAAAGACAGCGGTAACCAGGGTGAGACGGCGAAGAGCACCATGCCGATGCCCAGGATGACCCCGGCCATAATCAGCAGCCGGAACTTGTTCTGGTAGTAGGTGAGCAGCCCCAGCCCGACCAGGCAGATGATGCCGCCGATGCCGGGTGCCCCCTGCAGCCAGCCGTAGCCGATGGCCCCCACCCGCAGGATATCGCTGGCGAAGACGGGGATGAAGTTGGTGTAGGTGTTCAGCAGCAGGTAGGGCAGAGCGAACATCAGCACCAGGATTAAGACGGCGGTGTGGCTGCGGAGATAGCGGAACCCCTCGGCCAGGTTCTGTAAAGGTGCCTGGGTCCGGGTGGCCGGTGGCGTCGGCGGGATGTGGGCCTGCGCCAGCCAGTCGATGGCTACCAGGCAGCCCAGGGCCCGCAGGGCGAAGACGGGCCACGTCCCCACGGCGGCGATGAGGTAGCCGGCTGCCGTCATGCCGATGGCGCTGGAGCCGCGTACCGAGAGCACGTCTATGGAGATGGCATTGAGCAGGTGCTCCCGCTTGACCAGGTTGGGGACGATGGACTGCCGCGCCGGATGGTTGAAGCTGATGGCCACCCCGTGCAGCAGGCTGATGACGGCCAGATGCCAGACGGCGATGACCCCGGTGATGGTGAGCACCATCAGGGCTACCGAGAGCAGGCAGGAGGCGAGCAGGGCCATTATCAGCAGGTGGCGGCGGTTTATCCGGTCCGCCACCACGCCGCCGGCTATGGGGAAAAATATCATGGCCACGTAGTGAGCTGTGCCGACGACGGTCAGCATCAGCGGGGAGTGGGTCAGCTGGTTGGTCAGCCAGAGGACGGCGGCCAGTTCCATGAACTCGCCGGTGTGCTCGGTTACCGACCCCAGCCAGACCAGGCGGAAGTCCCGGTAGCGCAGGGCCACCACCATCAGCGACCAGCGGGATGGCGGTGTTGTCTCCCCGGGTAGCGGGCTAGCCGGCATACCACCCTTCCCGCCGGAGTAAGGCCCTGTGGCTGGTGATGGCTGTTTCAGTCAATCCTTGCCTCAATCTTCTTGATTAGGGCCGAAAGTGCCCCTGAAGTATCAATTATAACATGATTGGCCGGGGGGATACCGGCTACCGGCTCGAACCGCTCTTTCTGGGTGGGGTATATTTCCCAGCGTCCGTCGGAGGCCGAGCCCCGCTTTAAGCGCCGGGCCAGGCGCTGCCGGGTGTGGGTTTCATCCAGCACGCACTCGATGATAAAGAAGTCGGCCCCGGCGTCCCGGGCCAGTTCCCGGGCCGTCTGGCGTTCCTTGGCGTTGATGAAGGAGGCGTCGATGATGACCGGCCAGCCGTCGGCCAGGGCGGCTCCGGCCTCGGCGAACATCCGGTCGTAGGTGCGGCGGGTGAACTCGGCCGAGTATATGCCGCTGTCAAAAGAATCGAAGTGGTGCTCGGTGGCGGGGACGGCGGCCAGCTGCTTGCGGGTAACGTCCGAGGAGATGACCACCAGCCCCAGCCGCTGGGCCAGGGCCTGGGCCAGGGTGCTCTTGCCGCTGCCCACCAGCCCCACGGTGATGATGAGGCGCGGCCTGGGCCGGGTGTAGGCCTGGGCCAGGCTGAAGTAGCGGCGGGCCACCCCGGTGATTTTGGCTTTCTCGGCGGGGGCGATGTAGGGGTCGTCCAGCTTGAAGCCCTCCACCTTCCCCCGCACGTAGGCGCGGTAGCAGCGGTAGAAGCCGAGCAGCCCCTTGAGGGCCTCGTCCTGGCTCTGGCTGACATAGGCCTTGATGAAGTGGCGGGAGAGGTCGGCCCGGCCGTAGTGGTCCAGGTCCATGGTCAGAAAGGCCACCTCCGAGGCGACATCGCAGTAGCGGAAGCGCTCGTTGAACTCGATGCAGTCGTAGATGCAGATGCCGTTGCTGAAGCAGATGTGGGCGGCGTGCAGGTCGCCGTGGCAGTCCCGTATCCTCCCGGCGTCAACCCGCTGGCGGAAACGGGCCGGGTGCTGCCGGATAAAATCGCGGGTGAACTGCGTAATCCGCCGGTACTGTTCCTGGGAGATGGTACGGGGGATGTACCGTTCGGTCTGGCTGAAGTTCTCCTCGGTGTTGCGGGTGATGGTCTCCAGCCCGCCGAAGGTATCAATATCCGGGCCGGTGGCGGTGTGTTGGTGGAAGTCGGCCAGCTTCACGGCCAGGCGGCTGACCATCTCCGGCGACACCCGGTTGCCGGCCAGCAGCACGTTCATCATGGCTTCCTGGGGAAGCCGGCGCATCTTCACCGCGTACTCGATGGGCTCTCCCGGCCCGCCCAGGGCCACCCCCTCCGGCTGCCGGGTGATGGGCACCACCGCCAGGTAGGCCTCGGGGCAGAGGCGCCGGTTCAGCGCTACCTCCCGCTGGCAGTATAACCGGCGCTGCTCCAGGGTGGTGTAGTCCAGATAGCCCAGGTTGACCGGCTTTTTCACCTTATAGACGTACTGGTCGGTGAGAAAGACGAAGGACATCTGGGTCTGCACCAGCTCGACCCCCTTGGTGGCTTCCGGGTAGGTGCCGGGGGCGAGCAGGGCCCGGGCTACCTCCGGGAGCCTGGCGGCAGCCCCGTCTCCGGGTCGCTTACTCCCGGCGGCCGGCAACTAGAGGGCCTCCTCCAGTTGGTGCTGGCACGCCGGACAGAAGCTGGCCCTTTTCAGGTCGGTACGGTTCAAATTCTGGGAAGAGTGCATGACGCAGCGCGGGCTCTGGCAGTGGTTCAGGTAATAGGTGTGGCCCAGCTCATGGACCGCCTCCTTCAGCATCCGGGTGGAGAAGACGGTCTCGTTGGGGGGCAGGCCGTAGCGTTCCGGCTTGAGGCGGTAGAGGCTGACCAGGGCTACCCGGGAGCCGATGTCGGTCTCCCCGAAGACATAGTTGAACCCCGGCGAGTACAGGTCAACATCGACGATGCCCAGGTAGTGGGCCCCGGGCTCGGCCTTGAGGTCACGCAGGGTGGACAGGATGAGGGGGGCCAGGTACTGCTTCCGCTTGGCGTTAAAGGCGTAGTCCACCAGGTTATCCGCCTGGGTACTGACGGCCACCGCCGAGTCAAAGGCTTCCTCGATACCCTCCCTGAGGGTGTCCAGTACCTCCCCGTTCATCGGGGTCAGCGGGTTGATGAATATCGGTGTTGCCATAGTGCCTCCCTCCATACCTTGAGATTCCGGTATCTCTTGAGTATTACCGTTAAGACCGGTAGCGTCCCCTCATCTTATCGGAGAGGCCGGCCAGCAGCTCCAGGGCCCGGGCGGCCGCCTCCGGGGTGGGCAGCGAGGCCAGCCCGCAGCCCGGGGTGAGCAGCCCCTGGGCCACCAGCTGCCGGAAGGGCAGGCCGTTCCGGGTGAAGGGGACCATGGCCTCTTCCAGGCGGTCTTTCAGGCTGGCCACCGTTTCCCCGGCCAGGGCTTCGGCCTCGGTGGGGACAATCCCCCAGGCGATGGTGCCCCCCTTCTCCAGGAACCCCTTTACCTCCGCCGGGTAGAGGCTCAGGCTCCGGGCGTAGTTGTAGGCATCGAAGCTGATGATATCGGTGCTGGTGCCCAGCAGCACCGACCAGTCGGTGTTGCCGCAGCAGTGCACCCCTTTCAGCCCGCTGATGCCGCCGAAGACCTCTTCCAGGGCCTCTCTCACCTTCGCCACGGAGAGGCTGCCGGTGGCGGTGGAGCCGTAGGCGGCCAGGTAGGGCTCGTCAATAAAGATAATAGTCTTTTTGGAGATTTTACCCAGGGCTTTCTCCTGCCAGGCGGCCTTCAAGCGCAGGAAGCGGGGCACGGCGTCGCCCAGGACATCGTCGTAGAGGATGGCCCGCCCCTCGTTATCGGTGACGGTCAGGCCCCAGGTGATGGGGCCGGTCAATTGACCCTTGACCGCCAGGGGATCCAGGTTGTCCAGGCCCAGGCAGTAGTGCAGGCCGGCGGCGTATTCCGGGGAGACGGGGTACTTGTCGGCATCGTTCTCCAGGTAGGCGCGGTACAGCTGCTCCAGCGGGGCGGTCAGGTCCCGGGAGCGGTCCACGTAGACGCGGTCACCGCTGACCACCGCCCCGGGGAAGCCCTGGCTGTACTGGAGGTACATGTTTTCCTTAGGGGAGAGACGGGGCAGCTGGGGCCAGGCCGGGATATCCCCCAGGAAGCGCCTGACCAGTGAGCACGCCTCCCGGGGGTCGGTGTGGGGCAGGCTGCCAATCATGGTGGGCAGGCAGTTGAACTCTGTCCTGGGCATAAGGCCTCCCGTTGCGGTGGGGGGTTATGCTCTATTAAAGCACAAAGTGGCCCCTCAAGGGAAATGGGCCGGGATTTGGTGACCCTATCCCCTATCTCCCCTTCCCCTTAGCAAGGGGAAGGGGAATTATATTAAAAGAGGGGGCTTCGCCCCTCTTAAACACCCCTGACTGAAATCCTTCTCTATCTCCCTTTATTAAAGGGAGACGATACGTTTTTGCCAGATTGCATCCCCCTTTGAAAAAGGGGGAACGAGGGGGATTTCAGAAAGTCAAAGAGAGGCGAAAGCCTCTCTTAAGAAAAATAGCGTCCCCCTCTCCTTAGAGTTAAGGAGAGGGGGAAAAAGGGGGTGAGGTTACGGTAAATCTACTGCATCGGGCAAAGGCTATTTGAGGTAGCGGCCGATGATTACCCCCAGCTTTTGCTTTTGTGCCGGGGGTATGGCCTCCGGGGTGGTGACGATGGCCCCCTGCAGGGCGGTGGCGCAGGGGCAGCGGCGCTCCCCGGCGATGTGGCCTACCGCCAGCCTGATGATTTTCCTGGACAGGGCGATGTTCTGCCGCAGGGTGCTCAGGATGGCCTCCACCGAGACCGTCTCTTCGGTCTCGTGCCAGCTGTCGTAGTCGGTGGCGCAGGCGATGATGGCGTAGCAGATTTCGGCCTCCCGGGCCAGCTTGGCCTCGGGCAGGGCGGTCATGCCGATGACATCGGCCCCCCAGGAGCGGTGCAGGCGTGATTCGGCCCGCGTGGAGAAGGCCGGCCCCTCCATCACCACGTAGGTGCCCCCGGAATGGACGCTGGCCCCCGCCTCCCGGGCGGCCCGGTACAGTACCTGGCTTAAGTCCGGGCAGAAGGGGTCGGCGAACTGGACGTGGGCCACGATGCCCTCGCCGAAGAAGGTGCTCACCCGGCCCCAGGTGCGGTCAATAAGCTGGTCCGGGATGAGCA
>JAZDIY010000270.1:0-4408 GCA_043804445.1 Chloroflexota bacterium
GGCATCGGTGGAGCGGTAAACCGCCGCGGTGGTGGTGTAATAGATGGTGCCGGCCGTACCCGGCAGGGGGGCCAGGGCCGCGATGGTATCGGTCACCGGGCCGGTCTCGGCCCAGCTGCGGCCGCCGTCGGCTGACTTGAACAGGGTGTGGCTGGTTCCCGAGGGGTTGGCGTAAGCGTACAGGGTACCGTCAGCCGCCCGGCTGAGCTGTTTCACGTCTGACCCCTGGGCCAGCCCCCAGTTACCCGGCTTACCCTCGGCAGGGATGCTGACCGGCACCCACCGGACGGTGCTCGGGTCGGCCGTGGCCAGCGCCCGGCTGGCCACCGGGCCGAGCAGGCACAGCAGGATTAGGGCCAGGTAGTGTGCTTTTTTCATACTGACGCTGGACCGGGGCTATCTTTGCCAGTGGGCGAATTTTAGTCCTGTTTCGGGCTAAAGTCAAGGGGGGGGATTAGCCATAATGGTATCTTTGCGGTAATATATTGGTGATAACGTCAAAGGAGGCCAGAGGGAGATGCCATTAATTACGGTCAAAGTGGTTCAGGGCAGGAGCATCGAGCAGAAGCGGGGCCTGATTAAGGATGTCACCGCTGCCGTGGTGAAAAACCTTGCCGTCCAGCCCGACTCGGTGCATATCGACATCGTCGAGTATAGCCAGGAGAACCTAGCCAAGGGCGGCACCCTGTTCTGCGACCGCTAGGCCCTGGGCCGGTAGGTGACGATGAGCACCAGTACCACGATGAGCAGCAGGCCCAGTGTGCCGATGATGGCCCAGAGGTAGAGTGGTATGGCCGCTGTGGCGGCCGGCGTTGACGGCGTGGACGGTGGGGATGGTGCCGGTGGTGAGGGAGGTGCCGGTGGTGCTGCCGCAGAGGGCGCCGGCCCGGTGGTGAACACGCCCACCGCCCACTGGCTGTGGCTGATATCACTGACCGCTCTAACCCGCCAGCAGTAGGTGGTGGCGTGGTCCAGGGTGCCCTCATAGGTCCAGACGGTGTTGGGTAAAGCCGTGGCCCCGCTCAAGCTGACCACGATGTCGCTGAAATCGCTGTCCCGGGCCAGGGTGAGCTCGTAGCCGGTGGCCCGGTCGGCGGGCTGCCACTGGAAGACGGGCCGGGTGGAGACGCCGGTCTGGCCGGCGGCGGGGGCCACCAGGGCGGGCTGGGCTGCCGGTGACCACTGGTCGCCGCCGAGCCCGGTGGTGAATGACCAGGTGGCGGAGAAACGGCTCAGGGCCGGTGCCCCGTAGGTGATGGTGGTGCCGGACACGATGACGGAGCTGCCCGATTGGCCGGCCCGTGCTCGCCAGTAGTAGGCCAGGCCGCTCTCCAGGCCGGTAAGGCTGAGGCTATTGGTCTGGGTGTACCGCTGGGTCGGGTTCTCCAGGCCGGGGCTGGTGCCGTACTCCACCTGGTAAGAGGTCACCCCGGTCAGTTCCTGCCAGGCGGGCTCGGCCCCGGTCTGCCGGCCTGACGAGGTGCCGTCCGCTGGCGAGACCGGTACCGCCGGCTGGCTGAGGGTATCCAGGTAGGTGTAGAGGACGTCGGGTGTGGCCGTGGTATCGTAAGACCAGAGCCGGGTGGCGCCGTCGTCCCGGGCCAGCCATAGGCCCTTCATGGTAGCTCCGGCCGGTAGGCCGTTGTTTACCGTCTCGAAGAGAGGGGCATCCGGGGCTACCGTCAGGCTGGCGGTGGGGTTGAGCGAGCGGGCGGCCCCTCCCGTGGCGGCGGTGGTGCCGGTGACCCGGCTGACCACCGGGGCTGACTGGGTGGCGTAGAGTGTGCTCAAGGCCCCGCCGTCAGCGGCCACCTGGAGCCCGCTGACGCTGGTGGTAACCTCCTCGGCGCGCCCGGGGTTGGTCTGGTCCAGGCGCTGCCACACCGTGGAGGCGCCCCGCACGAAGCGCCGGATGCCGGTGTCGGTACTGCTATCGGCAGCGTAGAGGGTGCCGTCCCGGGCGTAGTCGGGGGAAAAGGCCGCCAGGGTGCCGCTGCCCAGGCCGCTGGCGGTATCGCTCAGGCTCCGCCAGCTCTCCCCGCCGTCAGTGGAGAGATAAATCTGGCCGCTATCGTCCGCGGCCAGTATGGCCTGGTCGTTATCGTAGTCTGGGGAAAGTACCAGGCTGCTGAAGCCCGATAGCCCGGTGGCCACGGGAGGGCGCCAGTGTTTGCCGCCGTCGGTGGTCCGGTAGAGATTACCCAGGCTGTCCCCCACCAGCAGCTGCCGGGGCTCGACCACCTGCCAGGCGGCGATGGTGCCCGCCGTCCCCGTCTGCCGGAGGAGGGTGGTGAAGCTGAAGCCGTTATCGGTGGACTGCCAGATGACGTCCCCGGCGGAGTCGGCCACCAGCACGGTGATATCGGTGGCGAAGCGGGGGGAGATGGCCACCTTATCGATGAGCCCCACTATTTTAAGGTTGGTGAGGCCGATGGTGATGACCTGGCCGGTGGTCAGCACCGCCTCCCAGGTCTGGCCTTTATCGGTGGTGCGCCACAGTCTATTAAGGCCGGTGTTCCCCCGGGTAATCAGGTAGATGGTGCCGTCGTTGCCGTAGCCGGGCGATACCGCCAGGTCAATGATGGACACCAGGTCGTCGCTGATGAAGGCCGTCTGGGCGAAGGTCGTCCCGCTATCGATGCTGCGGGCGAAGGCGCTGCTGACGCCGGTGGTGCCGGCATAGACGATTTCTCCGGTGGGGTGGGCTCCCCCCAGGGCGACCACGGCGTTGACGGCGGTGGCCGGGCCGGGCGGTGTGGAGGCGGCCCGGGTCTCCAGGCTGGTGCCGTAGATGACGCCGCCGGTGACCAGCCCGGCAATGACGGTGGGGCGGGCCGACTCGCCGACGGCGGCCAGGGAGTGGACGGCCAGGGTCAACGAGGCGGCGAACAGGGCGGTGACGGTGGGGCTGGCGGGGGCTTCGGCCCCGTACAGGACGTACACCGAGCTGTTGGCCAGGGCACTGAGCCCCAGGTACTGGACGTACTTGCTGCCGGCGGCAGCCGAGTCATAGTCGGTGGGGAAGGCCAGGGCCCCGCCGGTGGCGGCAAAGCTGAGGACGCCGTCGGCCACGGTGGCCGCCCAGTCGGCGATGCCGAAGCGGGTGGTGACCCGGGTCTCGGTCTCGTCGGTGACCAGGGCCACTATCTGCTGGTCGTCGGTAAAGTTGGGGGAGAGGGCGGCGCTGAGCACGTCGTACTCGGTGCCGGCGCTGCTGCCGCCCACCTGCAGGTCGGTCCAGGCGGGGAGCCGCGCCGAGCCGTCGTAGAGGTAGAGCCCGCCGTAGTCGGCGCTGTCGTTGTCCTGGGTGCCCACCAGGGCCATATAGTCACCGTGATAGGGGGCGACGTCCAGCGAGGTAATCAGGCGGCTGCTGATGATGGTGCTGCCGCTGCCGTAGCCGGGGCGGCTGCCCAGGGTGATGAAGTGCTGGCCGCCGTCGGTGGAGCGGTAGACGTTATACTGGGTGGCCAGGTACAGAGTACGGCTGTCCTGGCGCCGGGGCAGCACCAGCCGGATGATGGTGGCGTCGGGGTCGGAGAGCGGCCCCCCGGAAGGCTTGTCCCCGGACGGGATTTTCCACAGCGGCGTCCAGGTATAGCCGCCGTCGGTGGAGGTGAAGAGGTCGTAGCCGTCCAGCGGGGTACCGGTAATCTCCTCAGCGCCGGCGTAGATAGTGCCGTCCGCCGCTGCGGTGATGGCGGTAACCCCCGTGCTCTCGGTGATGTTGTCGCTGGTCAGTACCCAGCCGCCCGCCGCCCCTTTCTGGGGGAGGGGGTACCTCTCCCAGGCGTTTTCCCCGGGATGGGCCCGGACTGAGGTGGGTAGGACGGCCGTTATCAGGACCAGCAGCAGCGCCAGCCGCGGGGTTAGCCCTCTTAATCTCTTCATAAAACCCTCTGGCATTCTAATATTGCGGCTAGTGAAAGTCAACCGGCCTGTCCTCCTTTACAATGGCCGCTTTTCAGGATAAAATAGAGAGAAATCAGGGCGGTTAGCTCAGTGGTTAGAGCGCCTGCTTCACACGCAGGAGGTCACTGGTTCAAGCCCAGTATCGCCCACCATGCCGAGGTGGCGGAATGGCAGACGCGCTACGTTCAGGGCGTAGTGTCCTTACGGGCGTGGGAGTTCAAATCTCCCCCTCGGCACCACTTCACCCGGCGCTTGTAGCTCAGTTGGATAGAGCGCAGCCCTGCGGAGGCTGAGGTCGTGGGTTCAAGCCCCGCCAAGCGCGCCATCCCGGGCGGTTAGCTCAGCTGGTCAGAGCGCCTGCTTTACACGCAGGAGGTCAGAGGTTCAAGTCCTCTACCGCCCACCATTGAGGCTAGAGAGGTTTTCCAGACCTCATGGTTGTTGCGAAAAGCATAGGTGGTTGAGTATAATTAGACCACCTGATTGTATAAAATGG
>JAZDIY010000271.1:0-4008 GCA_043804445.1 Chloroflexota bacterium
GTTGCGCTTGGCCATGATGGCATCCACCAGCACCGCCGGCCTGAGCACCGCTCTGACGGTGGCCTCCGGGTCAACCACGATGGGGATATCACCCTGCCGCCAGACCCGGGATATCTCGGCGGCAGTGGGCAAGACCAGCTCCGCCCGCACCCCCATGACTTCCTTGATGCCGTCAAAGACGGCCTCGGAGAAGGTCACCCCCCGGCTGACCGCCCGTGGAGCCGCCACCTCGGTAAGGCAGACCCGGAGGCGGCTTCGGTGCAGCCGGTGGGCCACCCCGCTGGCCACCTCACCCCCGCCCTTGATCAGCACGGTAAGCCCGGCAGTCTCTGACATCTTTCCCCAGCCGATAGTTTACTACTTTACCGCAGGCTTGCCAAATGCGGCCGCGCCACGGTCAAGGCCGGCGATCCACTTCACACTGCTCTCGGGCAGCGCGATACTGGGCCATGTTATCAATATCAGTAGCCACGCCGGCACAGTCCACGGCCACCTCAAGGACATCGTCCGGATGGCGGACCACTATCTCCCGCCCGCCGACATCCCCCTCCAGCCCCAGGAGCGCCTCTCTATACTTCAGGGAGAAGATAACGGGATGGCCGCGGTGTCCCCGGTAGACCGGCACCGCGATACCCTTATTATTACTATTGAAAACGCTGACCAGATGGTTGATGGTATCACTCCCTACCAGCGGCTGGTCAGCCAGGGCGAGCATCACCGCCCCACTTTCCGGGCCAATCATCCCCAGGCCGATGGCGATGGAGGTGCTCATACCCCGGCGGTAAGCCGGGTTCCGGGCAACCCGTACCGGCCGGCGCCCGAGCCGCCGGGCCATGGCGTCGGCCCGGTCCCCGAGCACCACAATTACCTCACTCACCACCGAAGCCAGGAAATGGTCCACGGTCTGCTCCAGTATGGTACTGTCCCCAAACGGCAGGAGCAGCTTGGGCTGGCCCATGCGCCTCGCCCCACCCGCGGCCAGGATTACTGCCGGTATTACCATGGCCTTCACATCAGCTAAACATCAGCATATACGATGTCCAAAATAGCTGTCAACCGTCGGGAGGCGGATACCAGCCGTGACACGGCGATAATCCGCCCCGGTGGCTTCACCACACCGGCAATTAGGATAATCTATATATTCTAATGGGTATGTTTGCCTATAGCATTTATAATACATTATGATAAGATAGGTAAAGATACTGATGATACCGCGTTCTTGATGCTTGGGCCCGGCGACCAGACAGGCTTAAAACCAGGGCTAGGGGAGGCAGCTTGAGGGTTCTGCGGGAGATATTTGACGATTGGCTGACCCAGGCCGCCGGTATTATCTCCATTCTCATTGTAGCCCTGGTTGTTTTCAACATCTACTCTGACCTCCCCGAAGAATACCCCCTCTTTGGTGTCTTTAACTTCTCCATGGTCCCCGTACTATTCATTGCCGGCGGCGTGGTCTTCGTGCTGGCCATCCTGAAATTAAGCAACCAGGATAAAGGATGATGGAACCGGGTAGGCGACTCAGACAAAAGCTGTTTTTCCTCATGTCAGCGGGGGCCGTCGGCATCATCCTGCTGGTGATAGGTGCCTACCAGTTAGTAGAGTTCACCGATTCCACCGCCTTCTGCGGCCGGCTCTGCCACAAGGTAATGTACCCGGAATATACCGCTTACCAGGCCTCACCCCACTCCAGAGTGCTCTGCTCCCAGTGTCACGTCGGCTCCGGGGCAGGCTACCTGGTAAAGTCCAAGATTAGCGGTATCCCCCAGATAATCGCTGTCACCACCGGCAGCTACGAGCGCCCCATCCCCACCCCGGTAACCAGCCTCCGCCCGGCCCGCGAGACCTGCGAGCAGTGCCACCGGCCGGAGCGTTTCGCCGGTGACCTGGTCCTCACCCGCACCACCTATGCCACGGATGAAGCCAATACCGAAACGGTTGACTCCCGGATAATGCGGGTGGGCGGCGGAGAGGCCCAGGCCGCCCAGGACATCCACTGGCACGTCGCCGCCACGGTCTGGTATCTGCCGCTGGACGCAAAGCGCCAGGATATCGGCTGGGTGGGGGTCGAAGGGGCCGACGGCAGCCTGACCGAGTACGTTGACCCCCGGAAAGCGGCGGAGGTCACCCCGGAGCGTATCGCCAAAGAGAAACGGCTGATGGACTGCATTGACTGCCATAACCGGGCCACCCACATCTTCAGCTCCCCGGAGGAGCTGATCGATACGGCCATGACCCAGGGTACCATTGATAAGAATCTCCCCTTCATCAAACGTGAGGGGGTACAGGCCCTTGACCCACCCAACCCCAGTCTGGACGAGGCCAACGCCAGGGTAGAAGCCGTCCGGGACTTCTACCGCACCAGCTACCCCGAGGTATATGCTACCGAGGGGGCCGCCATTGACGCCGCCATCACCGAACTGAAAGAGGTAGCCCGGCTGACCACCTTCCCGTATATGGGGGTAACCTGGCAGACCTACGGTAACAACATCGGCCATCAGCAGTCACCCGGGTGTTTCCGCTGCCACGGCAAGCTGGTGGCTACCAACGGGAGCCAGCCTGGTAAAGCCGTGGACGCTGACTGCAACCTGTGCCACTACCTGAACGTACAGTAAATAGGCCGTTTTTTACTATTGAATAGGTAAAAGTACCTATAGTACACCGGGTATAAAGATGTTAGGATGCGTAAGGCAATAGTATTGAGCTGCATCCTTGGCAGTGTGTATTCAAAGGCAGTTAGCAGAAGGGGGTGCTTAATGCAGCAAAACATCCGACCAGGCATGAAATGGTATCTGGCCCTGGGGGTACTGCTGACGGTAGTAGTACTCATCTTGTTTGGAATCGCCTGCCAGGGTCCAGCGGGACCGGCAGGCCCGGCAGGTCCAGCGGGACCGGCAGGCCCGGCGGCGCCCGCACCGGCGCCACCGGCGACACCGCCGACACCGCCAGCCCCGGTGGCCGTAAACGCCGGCCAGGCCGTAACGGCCAACCCCGGTGCTACGGTTGACCTGAAAGCAGTGGCCACCGTCAACGACAGCTCCAAGGTCACCGGCTACCAGTGGACACAGACTGCCGGGGTCAAAGCGACCATCGATAACGATAAAAGCGACGCCATAAAGGTGACCCTGGGCACGGCTGATGCCTACAAAGCAACCCTGCTGGGCGGTCTGGAGGTCCTGGACCGCTACGAGGTAATGGGGATTAACCCGCACGCCCTGTCCTCCGCCGAGACCGCCACCTTCAAGGTTACCGTCACCACCTCCAGCGGGAGCTACAGTGGGACGGTAACGGTGACGGCTAACCTGCCCTACCATACCAGCCTGGGTATCCAGGACGTGCCCGTCGGCGTACCGGTACTGCTGAACGGCAAGATGCAGAATATCTATAGCTGGACGGTGGCCGCCCCCAGCGGCTCCAAAGCTGCCATAACCGGCGCCACCGGCCGCAACCCCTCCTTCACCCCGGATGTCGCCGGCAAGTACACCGTGACCGAAAATAACACCAAGACCAACATCGATATCTATGCCGGCACCTGGCAGGGGGCTATCACCGGCCAGGACAAGAACGGGGAACCGCTTGCCGCCGGCTGTACGGTCTGCCATAACGATAAGGCTGCCCCCGACATGTTCACCGCCTGGAAGGCCTCCGGCCACGCCGAGATTTTCACTCAGAACATCAACGACCCGGCCGGCCACTGGAGCCTCAGTTGCGCCGAGTGCCACGGCGTGGGCTATGACCTGGCTGCCACCAACGGCGGCTGGGACGAAGCTATGGCCGCCGAGGGCTGGAAGGCCCCGCCCCACGGCGAGGCAGGCCTCTGGACGGAAATCCTGAAAGACTATCCCAAGACGGCCAAGCTGGCCAACATCCAGTGCGAGAACTGCCACGGCCCCAACAGCACCAGCCTCCACCTGGACGGCAAGATTAACGCCGAGCGGGTCAGCATCTCCGCGGATGTCTGCGGCGCCTGCCACGGCGAACCGGCCCGCCACGGCCGCTACCAGCAGTGGG
>JAZDIY010000272.1:0-7709 GCA_043804445.1 Chloroflexota bacterium
ATCGTGGAGCTTCTCGACCTCGGTTTCGGCCGGGTGAGAATCGTGGCGGTGGTCAACCATGACCTGCCGGTGAGTGACGTCGGCGACCTGCGCCATCTCAGCCAGGCCCAGACGGCACCGCTCCGGGTGTGCTCGGAGTACGTCAATATCGCCGACAAGTTCGCCCGGGACAACCACCTGGGGCAGTACCGCGTTATCCCCAGCTGGGGGGCCAGCGAGGCCTTCATCCCGGAGGACGCTGACCTGCTTATCGAGAACACCGAGACCGGGGGGACCATCGCCCGGCATAACCTCAAGATTATCGATACCCTCTTCGAGTCCACCGCCTGCCTGGTGGGGAACCGGGACAGCCTCTCCCGCCCCGCCAAGGGCCGGCGGATGCACTCTATCGTGGATATCCTGGGCGCCGCCCTGGAGGGTAGCTAGATGAGGGTCCTGGACGGGTTTGCCGCGGCGGCGTCGGTGCTGTCCCGCCGGCGGATTGACGATAGCTATACTATTCCCCCCGCCCTGCAAAAGAGGGTGGAAGAGCTTTTCGGGGAGGGGACTGGGTTGGAGGGGGCGGTGCGGCGGATTCTGGATGGGGTGCGCCAGCGCGGGGATGCCGCCCTGCTGGGCTATACCGCCCGGATTGATGGCGTCAGGCTGGGCTCGCTGGAGGCGGGCCGGGGGATGAGAGACAAGGCCCGCCGCCAGGTGGACGATAGCCTGGTCTCGGCCCTGGAGCTGGCCGCCGGGCGCATCCGGGACTTTCACCTCCGGCAGAAACAGGGGCTGGCTGATTTTGATTTACCGGGAGCCGGCCAGCGGGTACGTCCTCTGGGGCGCGTCGGCATCTATGCCCCGGGGGGGCGGGCGGCCTATCCCTCCACGGTGCTGATGACGGCGGTACCGGCCCGGGTGGCCGGGGTGAAGGAGATTATCCTGGTAACGCCGCCGGGCGAGAAAGGTGAAATACCGCCCGCCACGCTGGTGGCCGCTGACATCGCCGGGGTGGACCGTGTCTTTAGCGTCGGCGGGGCCCAGGCCATTGCCGCCCTGGCCTATGGCACCGAGACCATCCCCGCCGTGGATAAAATCTGCGGGCCGGGCAACGTCTTCGTGACGCTGGCCAAGAAGCTGGTCTACGGGGTGGTGGCTATCGACGGGCTGGCTGGCCCCAGCGAGGTGCTGGTGCTGGCCGACGACACGGCCCGCGCCGACTACTGCGCCGCCGACCTGCTGGCCCAGGCCGAGCACGACCCTATGGCCTCGGCCATCCTGATAACCACCTCGCCGCGGCTGGCCGCTGAGGTGGAGGAGGAGGTATCCCGGCAGCTGGCGACACTGGCGAGAAAGGATATCATCGCCGAGTGCCTGGAGAGCCGGGGCGTCATCGCCATCACCGGTAGTCTGGACGAGGCCATCGAGCTGGCCAATCAATATGCCCCGGAGCACCTCTGCCTGGCGCTGGCCCGGCCCGAGCTTTACCTCGACCGGATAACCAGTGCCGGCTGCATCTTCCTCGGTCAGGAGGCCACGGTGCCGCTGGGTGACTATGTGGCCGGCCCGAGCCACGTGCTGCCTACCGGCGGTACCGCCCGCTTCGGCTCTCCACTTAACATAACGGATTTTATGAAGTTCACCAGTCTGGTGAGGGTGGAGAAGGGCAGCCCGCCGGGGATAGGGCGGGCGGCGTGGCTGATGGCCCGGGCAGAGGGGCTGGAAGCGCACGCCCGGGCCATAGAGGTACGGTATAAAGATATCTTTAAGGAGACGCAGACCTAGTGGCTGACAAAAGTGAGGGGATTGAAAAGCGGGTGCGCCCGGAGTTGGCCACCATGGTGGGCTATTCGCCCAGCAAATCGCCGGAGACGCTGGCGGGTCAGGTGGAGGTGCCGGTGGCGGACATCATCAAGCTGGACGCCAACGAGAACCCCTACGGTTGCTCCCCGAGGGTGTACCGGGCCCTGGCCGCCGCTACCGGCTATCACATCTATCCCGACTCGGGGCAGACCGAGCTCCGCCAGCAGCTGGCCGGCTACGTGGGGGTGGCCCCCGAGGGCATCGTGGCGGCGGGCGGCTCGAACCAGCTGATTGACCTCATCATGCGTCTCTTCGTCAGCCCCGGTGACGAGGTCATCAACTGCGTGCCCACCTTTGATATCTACCGCTTCAGCGGCCGGATATGCGGGGCCAGCCTGGTCGAGGTCAGGCGGGCAGCGGGCTTCGCCGTGGACGTCAGTGCCATCAGGGCGGCCATCAGCCCCAGGACCAAGCTCATCTTCCTGGCCAACCCCAACAGCCCCACCGGGAACCTGACCCCGGCGGATGACATCGCCGCCATCGCCGAAACCGGTCTGCCGCTGGTGGTGGACGAGGCCTACTACGAGTTCAGCGGGGAGACGGTGGTGCCGCTGATGGCCCGCTACCCCAACCTGATGGTGCTCCGCACCTTCAGTAAGTGGGCGGGGCTGGCCGGGCTGAGGGTAGGCTACGGGGTGTTCCCCCCCCTGATTGCCGGCTACTTGCACACCATCAAAATCCCCTATAATGTCAACGTGGCCGCCCTGGTGGCCGTCCGGGAGTCCCTGCAGGACATGGCCTACCTGCGGGCCCGTATTAACGATATCATCGCCGAGCGGGAGCGGCTTTCCCGGCTCTTACCGGGCATCGGCTGGTTGAAGCCTTACCCATCGCAGGCTAACTTCATCCTGTGTGCGGTGCTGGAGGGCGATGCCGGTGAGCTTAACCAGAGGATGCTGAAAAAGGGCATCCTGCTGCGTTACTTTAACACCCCGCTGCTGAAAAACTATATCCGCATCAGCGTGGGCAGACCGGAGCAGACCGACCGGTTAATCGAGGTGCTCCGGGGAATGGAGGGTAGCCATGGCTGACCGAATATCGGTGGTAAAACGGGAGACCAGGGAGACCAACATCAGGCTGGAGGTGAACGTAGATGGCCGCGGCCGGTGGGAGATGAACACCGGCAGTAAGATGCTGGACCATCTGCTGGCCCAGCTGGCCCAGCACGGTTTGTTTGACATAAAACTGTCGGCTACCGGTAATGACCAGCACCACCTGGTGGAAGACGTGGCCATCTGCCTGGGGCGGGCCTTCGGCGAGGCCCTGGGGGAGAAGCGGGGCATCGTGCGTATGGCCAGCGCCACCGTGCCCATGGATGATGCCCTGGGCCGGGTGGCGGTGGACATCAGCGGGCGGGGATACACCGTGCTGGACCTGTCGTTTACCGATAAGGACATCTCCGGTCTGGATACCGACCTTATCCGTCACTTCCTGGAGTCGTTCGCCCTGGAGGCCAGGCTGAACCTGCACGCCCGAATTGCTTATGGGGTCAACGACCACCACAAGGCCGAGGCCCTGTTCAAGGCCCTGGGCCGGGCCCTGGATGCCGCCACCCGGATTGACCCGCGGATTGGCGGGGAGCTGCCCAGTACCAAGGATTTTATAGAGCGCTGAAGGGGGCCTTTCCCGGCGGCAGCTGCCGCCTACCCCGGCTTTTTGCCCGTCAGCCTCTGGTAGGCCTGCTCGTATCGCCGGGTGGTGGCGGCGATGACCTCGGGGGGGAGCACCGGGGCGGGGGGTTCCTTGTTCCACCCGGCCTGGACCAGCCAGTCCCGCACCGGCTGCTTATCGTAGCTGGGCTGGTCCTGCCCCACCCGGTACTGGGCCGCGTCCCAGAAACGGCTGGAGTCCGGCGTGAGCAGCTCGTCAATCAGGATGAGCCGGTCACCGTCCAGCCCGAACTCAAACTTGGTGTCGGCGATGATGATGCCCCGCTCCCGAGCGTGTTGCCGGGCGTAGCGATAGATGGCCAGGCTGGCCTGCTTAATCTGCGCCGCCAGCCCCTTGCCTACCAGCTTCTCCACCTCGGGCATGGAGAGCGGCTCGTCGTGGCCGCTCTCCTCCTTGGTGGTGGGGGTGAAGAGGGGCTGGGGTAGCTTCTGGCTCTGCCGGAGGCCCGCCGGCAGGCTGATGCCGCCGGCGGTACCCGCCCGCTGGTATTCCGCCCAGGCTGAGCCGGCCAGGTAGCCGCGCACCACGCACTCCACCGGCAGACGCCGGGCCTTTCTTACCACCATGGAGCGCCCGGCGAGGTAAGACGGGTAGGGGAAACGCTGCCCCGGCGGCAGGTACCTGTCCAGGCAGCCGGTATCGTCCACTGCCTCAATCAGGTGGTTGGGCACCAGCCCCCGGGTGTGATTGAACCAGAAGACGGAAATCTGGTTCAGCACCCGGCCTTTACCGGGGATGCCGCAGGGCAGCACCGAGTCAAAGGCGGAGATGCGGTCGGTGGCCACTATCAGCAGCAAATCACCCAGGTCATAGCTGTCCCTCACCTTGCCCCGGTTGGCCAGCGGCAGGGGTAAATCGGTCTCTATCAGCACTGATGCCTCAAATTGGCTGGTCAATCTTATCCCCCTGGTGATATTTAGCGGCGGCTGCCCCGGGCTATATGGTCCGTGGGGCCAGCTCCCCGTGTCCGGCGGCCCCGGGTTGCTTCCCCCACTGGGCCTCGGTCAGGCCCAGCCGCACGAAGACATCGTTTACATAGCGCAGGTAATACTGGTAGTCGAAGATGGGTTCCAGCTCGGCAGGCGGTAAGACCGCGGTGACCCCCGGGTCGGCTTTAAGCAGGCTGAGCAGGCCCCGTCCCCGCTGCCAGGACTTCATGGCGTTCCGTTGCACCAGCTTGTAGGCCTCCTGCCGGGAGAGCCCCTGGTCAATCAGGGCCAGCATCACCCGCTGGGAGAAGACCAGCCCCCGGCTGGACTCTAGGTTGTGCTTCATCCGCTTCGGGTAGACCAGCAGCCCCCTGATTATCCGGGTGAAGATGTCCAGGGCATAGTCCAGCACCAGGCAGGCGTCGGGCAGGATAATCCGTTCCGTCGAGGAGTGGCTGATGTCGCGCTCGTGCCACAGGGCGATGTTCTCCATTGAGGTCAGGGCGTAGCCCCGTACCAGCCGCGACAGGCCGCAGATGCGCTCGCAGAGCTCCGGGTTGCGCTTGTGCGGCATGGCCGAGGAGCCGGTCTGGCCGGTGGCAAACGGCTCTTCCACCTCCCTGACCTCGGTGCGCTGCAGACCCCTGATTTCGGTGGCGAACTTCTCCAGGGAGCTGGCCATGATGGCCAGGGTGGTGACGAACTGGGCGTGCCGGTCACGCTGCAGCACCTGGTTGGATACCGGGGCCGGCACCAGCTTCAGCTTGCGGCAGGCCCGCTCCTCCACCTCCGGTGGTACCGTGGCGTAGGTGCCGACGGCCCCGGATATCTTGCCCACGGCAATGGCCTTCCTGGCCTCGGCCAGCCGTTGCAGGTTGCGCCGCATCTCCTCTACCCAGAGGGCCAGTTTGAGGCCGAAGGAGGTCGGCTCGGCGTGGACGCCGTGGGTGCGCCCCATCATCAGGGTGTACTTGTGCTCTATCGCCCTCTCGGCCAGGGCGGCGATGAGCCCCTTGATATCGTCACTGAGCAGGTCGGCGGCCTCCACCAGCTGCAGGCTGAGGGCGGTATCGATGATATCGGAGGAGGTCAGCCCGAAGTGGATATAGCGTGACTCCTCCCCCAGACTCTCGGCCACGGAGCCCAGGAAGGCCGTCATGTCGTGGTGGGTCTCTTTTAGTATCTCGTCCATGCGCCGGAAGTTGCACTTGGCCAGCTTTATCTTGGGTATCGCCTTACGGGGGATGGCCCCCATCTCCGCCCAGGCGTCGCAGACGGCAATCTCGACATCAAGCCACCGGGCGAACTTATTCTCGTCCGACCAGACGCGCTTCATCTCCGGACGGGAGTAACGCTCGATCATTTACCCTCTCCTCGCAGTTCTTGGCGGTATCTTTCGTAGGCCTCCAGTATCGCTTCATGTTTGGCCCCCAGGATTTCGGCGGCCAGGTAGGCGGCATTTTTGGCCCCGGCGGCCCCCACCGCCACCGTGGCTACCGGGATGCCGGCGGGCATCTGCAGTATGGAGTAAAGGGCATCAATCCCGTTCAGCTCGCTGCTGGCCAGGGGCACGCCGATGACGGGCAGGGTGGTCCAGCTGGCCAGCACCCCGGGCAGGTGGGCGGCGCCCCCGGCGGCGGCGATGATGATTTCAATGCCCCGCTTCCGGGCGCTCTGCCCGAAGTCCCTGACTTTATCGGGGTTGCGGTGGGCGGAGATTACCGAGACCTCGTAGCTGATGCCGAGCCTTTCCAGCACCTCCAGGGTAGGGCGCACCGCCTCGGTATCGGACTGGCTGCCCATCACCACGGCTACTAACGGCTGGTTATCGATGAGTCTCACCCCCTTGTTCTTAATCTAGTGACCCTATCCCTTTTATCAGGGTCGCTCTTAAACCCTCTTTTATCAAGGAATTACTGGTAATAATGTTACCATAGCTACGCCACTTTATCTGCTTCTTTTATCTCGGCGATGTCCCGGCGGTAGTGGCCGCCTTTGAGGTGAATCCGGCTGATATTGGCGTAGACCTTCTCCCTGGCCTCGGCGAGGGTCGGGCCGGTAGCCACCACTGTCAGCACCCGTCCCCCGCTGGTCAGCACCTCTCCCGGTGCCGGCCCCGCTGACGTGCCGGCATGGAATACCAGGACGTCCCTGTCCAGTTTGTCCAGGCCGGTGACGGGGAGGCCCCTGGCATAGCTGCCCGGATAACCGCCCGAGGCCAGGACCACCCCCACGGTGGTGTCACGGTGCCAGGCCACCTTAATCTGGTCCAGTCTGCCGTTGATTACCGCCATGATAATCTCCACCAGGTCGGTCTTCAGCCGGGGCAGGATGACCTGGGTCTCCGGGTCACCGAACCGGGCATTAAATTCTAACACTTTTGGCCTGCCGGTGTTAACCATCAGCCCGGCGTAGAGGACGCCCCGGTAGGGGTGGCCCTCGGCGGACATTGCTTTCACCGCCGGCTCCAGGATGGTCTGCTGTACCCTTTTCGCCAGCCGGGCGTGGTAGAAGGGCGGCGGGCTGTAGCTGCCCATGCCGCCGGTGTTGGGGCCCCGGTTGCCGTCGTACACCGGCTTGTAGTCGCAGGCGGGCACCATTGGCACCACCGTCCGGCCGTCGGTAAAGGCCAGGGCGCTCACCTCCCGCCCTACCAGCTTGTCCTCTATAATCACCCGGTCACCGGCTATCCCGAAGGCCCGGGCCTGCATCATCTCGGCCAGGGCGGCCAGGGCCTGCGGGGTGGTCTCGGCCACCGTTACCCCCTTGCCCGCCGCCAGCCCGTCGGCCTTGATGACCAGGGGGGCCGGGTGTTTCTTGATGTAGTCGCTGGCCCGGGCAAAATCGGTGAAGGTGATGCTGCCGGGGCTGGGCAGGCCGTATTGTTGCATCAGCTCCTTGGCGAAGACCTTGCTTGATTCTATCCGGGCGGCGGCTTTATCCGGGCCGAAGACGGGGATGCCGATT
The DNA here is from genome assembly GCA_043804445.1 of Chloroflexota bacterium. Lineage (GTDB taxonomy): Bacteria > Chloroflexota > Dehalococcoidia > Dehalococcoidales > JAZDIY01 > JAZDIY01. The sequence goes on from JAZDIY010000272.1 coordinate 7,413, forward strand.
TCCTGGAAGTGGTCCACGATGCCGGCGGCCAGCGCGGCCTCCGGCCCTACCACCACCAGGTCAAAGCGCCTCTCCCGGGCAACCTGGCCCAGCGTTTCAACATCCGTTGGGCTGATGTTGAGGTTCTGCCCGATTTGGGCGGTGCCGGCGTTGCCCGGGGCGGTGAAGATTTGCTTTACCCGGGGGCTCATGCCGAGCTTCCAGGCGAGGGCGTGTTCCCGCGCCCCGCTGCCCACGACCAGTACTTTCAGGGTTTACTCCTTAGATTATTTATCAACCTTACCCCCTGTATCCCCC
>JAZDIY010000273.1:0-2687 GCA_043804445.1 Chloroflexota bacterium
CGTGGCTGAAGCAGACTAAAGTACTAAGGGACCGCCACCGGCATGGCCTTGGTTGGTGCCGTCACCCGGGTCACCGGCCGGGCCAGCAGGCTGGCCAGTACCCGCTCCGGCGGGTTGATGTGGGGTGGCTTGAGGTGGGCCAGGTCCGCCCCCTCGGCCTGCCGCCGGGCGATATAGCCGGCGAAGGCGCCGCGGGGCAGCAGGGTAACCTTAACCCGGAAGTTAATCATATGGGACAGGTCGTCGTGGGCCACCGAGGTGGTGTAGCTATCGTGGCTCGGTCTGGTCAGCTGCTCATGCACCGCTCTGGCCAGGACTTCCGGGCTGGTCCGGCAGCCGTTTTTGGGTTCGAGGTAAAGGTTCAGCACCGGCTCCCCCGTTTGCTTGGTGGCCGCCCAGTCCTGGTAGGGGATGCCGGTATTTTCGATGGCCTGCCAGATTGATTTTTCGGTCAGCCGGATGACCACGAAGTCCAGCAGGTCATCGGCCCGCCGCTCGAAGACCATCTGCGGCAGCTCGATGCCGAGTTTGTCGTTGCGCCGGGCGGTGATGCGGACCATGTCGCCGAGGCGGTAGCGCACCAGGGCCCCGCCGTGGAAGTTGGTGATGACTATCTCGTAATTTTCCCCGGCGGTGACTTCGTCGAGGAGCACCGTCTTCGGCTGGTAGCGGTGGTCCAGCTGCCACTTGAAGTGCTCCTTCTCCGGGATGAACTCCAGAAAGTTCAGGGTGGGGATGAAGGTCATGCCGCCGTAGTCCCACGTCTGAGTGGCCATGATACCGCCTTCGGTGCTGGTGTAGGTATCGAGGGGATACTTCCCCCAGAGGTGCTTGATGGTATCCCGGTAGACCCCGCTGTCCAGACCGCCGCTGATGATGCCCCTCACCGACCACAGGTCGCGGGGGAGCAGAGGGCGCCGGGCGATTTTGCTCCTCGCCAGGCCCCGGGCCAGGCGGAGGAGGGCCCTGGGCCGGGACAGGAAGGGGCGCAGGGAGGCCAGGTCTTGGGGCTGGCTGAACTTCTCCCCTACGGCGGCCAGCACCAGGGACAGGCCGAAAAAGTAGTCGATACCCCGGGAGAGGGCCTGTTCGAAGCCCAGCTTTATTCTCTCCTCAAAGGGCAGGCCATCGGCAATATCCGCCGAGGGGAGATAGTCGGTGGGGGTCTGGTACGCCAGCAGGCCGGCCAGGGCGCCGGTGAAGTAGGGCCGGGGGGCCACGGTATAGACGATGCGGGGGCGCCCGGGGACGGCGGAGACATCGCCCCACCCCCGGCTGCTGGCGAGGATACCCACCCCGTACATGATGCGGCTTAGCTCTTCGGCGTAGGCGGGGGTCAGCGGCACCCATTCACAGGGATATTCGCCGGACCGGCCGGAGGTATGCACCCAGCAGTCGGGCTTTACCGGCAGGGTGTCTTCCCGTTGCTCGCTCAGTTCCGGGCAGTAGTCCTGGTAGGTGGTCAGCGGTATCTGCTGCCGGAATTCCGCCACCGTCCGCGGTTGGTCGCCCCGCATGATTTTGCGGCCCAGCCGGCTGCGGCTCAGCAGCTCCAGCTGCTCCAGCAGCAGCCGCCGCTGAATGGCCATAAACTGCTCCAGGTTGAGGCTGATAAAGCCACAGCACATCTGCCAGAGCTCTTCGTCCCGCCCCTGCCGCAGCAGCTCCACCGCTTTGGGCACTAGATACCTCCAGAACTATGTTCTAGCAAGAATATGACAGGTGGCCCTTGGCTTGGGAAGGGATTGTGTTCTAGAACTAAGTTCTAAACATAAGGCGCTAAACATAGCGGAGACAGGCTGCCCGGTGGGCCGGCTGGTCAAAGAAAAAGCCTGAAGACGCTGCCTTCAGGCGGCTCCGGGTGGCTGGTTCTAGGGGGTGGTTAAGGGGGGCTGGGACTCGCTCAAGCGGAGCAGTTCCAGGACGCAGTTGATGCTTTCCAGCAGTTTGGAGCCGTGGTCCGTCAGCTGGTAGTTGACCCCCGTATTGCCCATCTCTACCCGGTCGATAAAGCCCTGGTCAATCAGGAAGGTGAGGTACTTGGTCAGCTGGCTGTAGCTCATGTTGGCGCTGTACATTATCTCGGTCTTGCCCGCCCCGTTCTCCCCGATGCGGAGCATATCGGCGATAATCTCGATGTTGGAGCGCCGCTGGGTTACCATTGTCCGCTGCGTGACCATCACCCCCCGTCCCTTACCCTGACCTATTTCGTAGGAATATTGTACTACACCCTTTCCAAAGGGTGTCAATGGGTAAACGGGTTATTTTTCGCCGGATGGCAAAGAAAAAGGTGGCTTAGAACCGCCCCAGATACCAGCTGAGGATCTGGTTTCCCCAGAGCAGGGTGGCCAGGGTGGCCAGCGAGAGAAAGGGGCCGAAGGGGATGGTCTCTTTCCGCCCTTTGATGCGGAACAGGAGCAGCAGGATGGCCGTCAGCCCGCCGAGGATGATGCCCACCAGCAGGGCGACGAACACCAGGGGAAAGCCGGTCACCAGGCCGATGAGGGCTGCCATCTTGACATCGCCGAAGCCCATGCCCCGGGGGGAGATGAGGGCCGGTATCAGCAGCAGGGTAAAACCGATGCCCCCGCCGATAAGGCCGCTGACGATGCCGGGGGAGTGGGGGAGGAAACCATCGATAATCAGGGCGATGCCGGCGGCCGGATAGATGATTTTGTTAAGCAGCA
>JAZDIY010000274.1:0-2293 GCA_043804445.1 Chloroflexota bacterium
GCATTCTCGTTAGCGGGTAGCAGCCGCCCCAGGCCGCTGACAACGCCTACCGTCATCGTGCCCTGAAGGCCGAACGGGTTACCGATGGCGATAGCCAGCTGGCCGACTTTGAGCCGGGTTGAATCGGCCATCTGCACCGGACTGACCTGGCCAGCGGGCATATCTACCACGACCACGGCCAAATCACTATCCGGGTCAGTACCTACCACCTTGCCCGGGATGACGGTCCCGTCGTAGAAAGTGATGGAAATATTGTCGGCGTTAGCCACCACGTGATTATTGGTCACGATATGGCCGGCGTTATCCCAAACGAAGCCGGAGCCCAGGGCCTGGCTGTACTGCTGTGGCCCCTGAGGCACCGGGGACGGGACACCCGGGATTTGAGATGAAGCCGGTTGCTTCAGCAGTACGCTGATATTGACCACTGACGGGTTGACCTGCGCATAAATATGTTCCAGCGAGGCTTCGATATCGGCCAGTGAAGTAAGCGAAGGCGGGGCTGAAACCCCTCCGGCAGCCCCCGTCGTCGGTGGTGGCACGGGCGTGCCGGGAGGGCTGTTTGAAGTGCAACCCGCCAATGCCAGCAGGGAAAGCAGCAGGATTGAGATAAGCAGGATATATCGTCTTGTCATGGTAACCTCCGGCCTCCGATGATGGTGAAATCCAACCGCCCTTGATTTACCCACTTACGGATTCAGGCGATAACACCTTGAATATCCAGGCCCGGCTGATAATAGCGCCGGCTATAGTAGCCGGATGAACGTCACCGCTGGATCCACACTAGAAGGTTAGCAATCAGAGCATATAGAAGTCATAAAACCAGGCGGTGAATAATTACAGAACTATGACATTTTGAAAGAGCCGCTGACCCAGGCCAGCCCCGGACACCGCCGGCTTGACGCCAGTCCAGACCGCCCGCTACAATTAAGTTAGAGGGAAAGATGCCCATATACGAGTATTACTGCCCCGCCTGCCAGCAGAAGTTTGAGCTACTCCGCCCCTTGAGTGCCTGCGGCCAGGCGGCGGAGTGCCCCGGCTGCCACCAGCCCGCCCCCCGCGCCGTCTCCGTATTCAGCGCCATGACCCGGGACGCCACCGGCGCGACCGTGCCCACCGGCGGCAGCGCCTGCGGCAGCTGCTCCAGCGGCAGCTGCGCTACCTGCGGCGGCTAGGTAAAGGTGCCTTATGCCGCCGGCCCGGCGCTGGCTGTTTTAAATCCCCGCCACGCAGCCGGGGGCCCGCACCATCAGCACCGGCACACACAGTGACCGCAGCACCCGATCGGCGACACTCCCGTAGACCCACCGGCTGGGGCCGGAGCGGCCGTGGCTGGCCATAATAACCAGGTCCACCGCATTCTGGTTGGCGTAACCCACAATCTGCTCAACCGCCCGCCCCAGGTAAGTCTCCGTCGTCACCTTTACCCCCAGCTGGCTGAGCCGTTTCTCCACGTCGGTAAGGTAAAGGCGGCACTGCTGCTGGGCCTCGGTAATCTTGGTCTTGACGTGGTCATCCCAGCTCTGGCGCATGGTGGCCGGGTAATCGGCGGGTATGGTGGGAGGCTCACAGGCCCGCATCAGGACAACCTCCTCCACCTGGCACCCCCGGGCCAGCTCCTCAACGTAGGGCAGGACACACTCGGCCAGCTTGGAACCATCCAGCGGAACCAGTATCTTCTTGAGCATGGTGCTACCTCCATTACCGGTCAAGACGGCGTTGCCGGCGCCCCGTCAACTACCGGCCAACCGAAGCACGGGGACAAGTCTATTATAGCCCCCTCCGGCCGGCACCTGTCAATCGGGGGCTACCGCCTAGCCCAGCCCCTGCGAAACTTCAGGTGCCCGGCGGCGGCCCCGCCTAAAATCACCGCCCCCGCCACCGCCGCCAGCACGATGAACAGGACGGCGTCCTGCCAGAAGCCCCCGGGGAACATCATTATCAGGTAGTCCCGCGCCGGGTCCAGCTGCCAGAAGTCATTGCTGAAGCTGATGAGGTGGAACTGCCAGAAGAGCGGGCCAAAATCGGCCAGGGCCCCCACCCCCAGGGCCAGCATCAGCCCCAGCGTCAGCCCGCTGCCCCACAGCACCGCCCGGGCCAGCCGCCGGTGCCGCCGCTGGAAGAGGCTATAGCCGGCGTAGGCCAGGGCATAGGCCAGGGTGATGAGGGCGATGCGGTAGTCCAGCCAGATTAAGGCCTTGACATCCCGCAGGTGGGCCACCTCCCGCGGGTTGAATAGGACGAAGGGCTGGCCGTCCTTGATGACGGTCAGGCTGATGTCTGCCTCGCCGCTATT
>JAZDIY010000275.1:0-5956 GCA_043804445.1 Chloroflexota bacterium
CCGGGGGGATTTGAACCCCCGATCTCCACCGTGACAGGGTGGCATGTTAGACCGCTACACCACGGGGCCAACGAGAACCGCGCGCTGGCCTTTACCGTAACAGCCAGACTACCGCTTATTTAGTCTATCAGGGGCAGTCGGTTCTGTCAAGCTGGCGTCTTGTTTGCCGGTCTTTATCATGCTATAATATGAGCATTGTAATTTTAGGACAGGTTTTGGGGAAGTAAATGCCGACGAAAAAATTAACCAAGACGGCGGAAAAGAGCGCCCGTGATTATGAGCTGACCGTGGTAATCCGGCCCGAGCTGCTTGATGAGGCCCTGGAAGCGAGTCTGGAAAACATCAGCCGGCTCATTACCGGTAAAGGCGGCACCGTTACCGAGGTGGAGCGGTGGGGTAAGCGGAAGCTGGCTTATCCCATCGGCCATGCTCTGGAAGGTATCTACGTGCTGATTAAGTTCCAGGGTAAACCGGCGCTGTGCCGGGATATCGAGGCGAACCTGCGCATTTCCGAGGAGGTACTGCGGCATCTACTGATAAACCTGGCCAGTTAAAGCCGGTATTTGATATTCCCGCCGATGTCTGGTACGGTAAGAAGGAGGCTGGGAGACGATGGTTAGCCTGAACAGAGTGATGATTATCGGTAATCTGGGTAGTGAGCCGGAGATGCGCTTCACCCCCAACGGTAATCCGGTGACCTCATTTCGGGTGGCCACCAACCGGGTCTATACCACACCCGAGAACGAGCGCCGTGAGGAGACCGAGTGGTTTACGGTAGTCGCCTGGAACCGTCTGGCGGAGCAGTGTAATCAGTTCCTGACCAAGGGCAAGCTGGTCTATACCGAGGGGAGGTTGCACACGCGCAGCTGGGACGGCCAGGACGGGCAGAAGCATTATCGCACTGAGATTATCGCCAACCGGGTAATCTTCCTGGAACGGCAGGCAGCGGCGGTCCCGGCCGAGGAAAAGGCTGAAGAGACGGTCCCGACGGAGCTGGGGCCTGAGGATATCCCGTTCTAGCTTAAAGCCAGGCGGAAATAATCTATAAGAAAGTAGGCGAGCGGTAACACGTGGTGGAACAGAGACAAACCAGAGGTAAGCGAGAGTGGCGTGGTTCGCGGTACGCCCCCCGGCGTAAGGTATGTGCCTTCTGCGTCGATAAGGACAAGCCGATAGACTATAAGGACGCGTCAAAACTGCGCCGGTACATATCGGCCAAGGGCAAGGTTGAGCCTCGCCGCAAGACGGGCACCTGCGCCCGGCACCAGCGTGTCCTGACCGTGGCCATCAAGAGGGCCCGTCATCTGGCCCTTTTGCCGTATGTGGCGGGCCATATGTACCAGATGGGTATTCCGGAAATACACAGTTAGTGGCCGCCGGCGGCCCGGCGGCTGTGGGCGGCCGGGTTGACACCGGTGAGTTGGTCGATGTTCTGGTTCTCCACCGGTTCGGCGGCAGCGCCGTTTAGCTGCGGTGAGACCAGGGTGGTGGCATAATCTAGCGTTAAGTGATAAGGAACTGGGGTGCCAAAGAGAACCTATCAACCGAAGAAGATTCCCCGCCGGCGTGAGCACGGCTTCCTCGCCAGGATGAGTACCCGGGGTGGGCGTGGCGTCCTGAAGGCCAGGCGGCTGAAGGGCCGCCAGCGCCTGACCGTAGTGTGATGTCGGCGGCCCGGCAGCTGCCGGACGGGCGTCGTGGCGCGATGACGAGAGGGGAAGAGTTTCTGACGAAACCCAATCAGTATGCCGTGGTTTATCATGACGGCCGTTCGTGGGTAAACAGTCTGGTGGTGATGAAGGCGCTGGCCAATGGTCTGGGATGGTCCCGCCGTGGTATCTCGGTGAGCCGGCGCGTGGGTAATGCCGTGGTGAGGAACCGGGTAAAGCGGCGGTTCCGGGAGATTCTGCGGCAGACGCCGCTGGAGCCGGGCTGGGATATTATTTTCGTGGCGCGTACCCCCGCGGCCGGGGCTGATTACGCCGGCCTGCGGGATGCCGTGACCGGTTTGCTGGCCCGTGCCCGGCTGCTGGCCAGGGAGAGGGGCTATGAGGGGGCTGGCGTTAGCACTAATTAAGCTTTATCAGCTGACCCTGTCGCAGGTCATGGCGCCGTCCTGCCGCTATCTGCCAACCTGCTCTCAATATACTTATGAGGCGATTGCCCGCTTCGGTCTGCTTAAAGGGACCTGGTTGGGCGTGAAGCGGCTGTCCCGGTGTCATCCCTGGCATCCCGGCGGTTATGACCCGGTACCCAGGTGACTTTTAAGCTAATGAGGTTGATGGTGAGGCGTAATTACCTGAAATTGGGGCGGGAACCCCTGCTGCTGGGCCTGGCGGTGCTGCTGGTACTGGTATTCTCGGGGTGTACCCAGACCGGGGCGGTACCCAGGGGCTGGTCGGGGGTAGCGGTGGCGGGTGATACCCTGTACGTCGGCTCAATGCAGGGGGAACTGGTGGCCCTGAATATGGCCAATGGCAACCGCCGGTGGATGGCCAAGCTGGAGAGTGCCGCCCCCAGCGGGGGCGGCTTCGGCTGCACCCCGTCGACGTCGGGGACGGTGGCCATTTACGGCACCCCGGCGGTGGCCGGGGGCCTGGTCTACGTTACCGGGTATAACGGCATGGTCTATGCCTTTAAGGTGGACTCGGGGGCAGCCGCCTGGCCTGCCCCGGCTACCCTGGGCGGGCCGGTAATTGGCGGGGCGGTGGTGGCCGCCGGCAACATCTATTTCGGGGCGGCCGATGACCGGGTCTATGCCCTGGACGCGGCCAGCGGCAGTAAGGTGTGGGAGTTTAAGACCGGGGACAAGATATGGGGTACGCCGGTGGTGTATGGTGACACCCTGCTGGTGGGCTCCTTTGATAAGACCCTTTACGCCCTGAGCCTCGCCGACGGCAGTAAAAAGTGGGCCTTCCCGACCGAGGGGGCCATCGTGGCCACCCCCGTGGTGGTGGCCGACACCGTCTATATCGGCTCCTTTGACCGTCATTTCTACGCCCTGGATGCCGCCGATGGCAGCCTGAAATGGCAGTTCATGGGCGAGAACTGGTTCTGGGCCAGGCCCCTGGTATATAACGGCGTGATTTATGCCGCCAACCTGGACGGCAAGGTCTATGCCCTGGAGGCGGCCAATGGCAATAAGGTGGCCGAGTTTGACCTGGGCAGCCCGGTGGCCTCCTCCCCGGTGCTGGTGGGCCACGCCGTCATCGCCGTTACCGAGGCGGGGGCGGTCTACGCCCTGGACACGGCTACCCGGCAGATGCGGCCGCTGGTGGACCTGGCCGAGGAGGCCTACGCCCCCCTGGCGGCCGGCGACGGGGTGGTCTACCTGCACACCCAGAAGGATGACAGCCTGAAGGCGGTCAACGCCGAGACCGGGGTGGTGCAGTGGAATTTTGACCTGGGCGGTAAGTGAGGTAGCTAACCTTGGGTATCGGGGACATCTGGAATTTTATCATCCTGCAGCCGGTACTGAACAGCCTGGTGGTGACGGCTCATGTGCTGTTCGGTAGCTTCGGGCTGACCATTATCGCTTTCACCCTGGTCATTCGCGGCCTGATGTACCCGCTGACGGTCAAACAGACCCATGCCACCAAGGCCATGCAGACCCTCCAGCCCAAGCTGACGGAGCTACAGAAGAAGTACGCCAAGGACAAGCAGAAGCTGGGCCAGGAGCAGATGAAGCTCTACAAGGAGTCCGGGGTGAGCCCGGCCGGCTGCATGGTGCCGATGTTAATCCAGATGCCCATCTGGATTGCCCTCTACCAGTCTATTATCCGGGTGCTGGCGGTCAGCCCGGAGGACTTCCTCAATCTCTCTCAGTACCTTTACTCCTGGCCGGTGGTCTACTCCATGCTGCCCCTCAACAGTCACTTCCTGTGGCTGGACCTCACCACCGGTGATACCTTTCTGGCCCTGCTGGTGGGGGCTACCATGTGGCTGCAGCAGAAAATGGTTACCCCGGTGACCACCGACCCCAAGCAGCAGTCCCAGAGCCGCATGATGCTGTGGATGATGCCGATGATGTTCACCTTCCTCTCCATGCAGTTCCCCAGCGGTCTGGCCCTGTACTGGGTCATTTCCAACGTTATCACCATCGTTATCCAGTATTTCGTTACCGGCTGGGGTGGGCTGGTCACGGCCCTGCCCAAGGCGCCGCAGCGGGACAGCAAGTACCGGAAGCGCCTCGCCCGGGTAGAGCAGGCGTCCTCGGCGGCGGTGTCCACCGGGGCGGATATCGTGGAAACCGAAGGGGAGGCGGTAGAGGCGCCGGGCGGTACCGGGTCCGGTGCCGAGCCGCCGGCGGGCAAGGGGGGCTATCCGGCGTCACTGCGGAACATCCGGCAGCGGTCGTCAAGGGGCCGGGGCCATACTAAAAGGAGGAAGATCTGAGCCCCTCCCATCATGGGGAGTAAGGCCGGGCGGGCCAGGTCGTTTTAGCAGCCGTGTCAAAGCAAGATAACGATGTCGGTGAGATCGCCCGGGAGGTCCTGGAGACCATGCTGGAGAAGATGGACCTGGAGGCTACCGTGGCGCTGGCCACCCTGCCTTTTGCCGAGGAGATTGACGGCGTGGTCCCGGTCGGCCTGAATGTGAACGGAGATGACCTGGGGATATTAATCGGGCGGCGCGGGCAGACCTTGGCCTGTCTGCAGTACCTTCTCCGGCTGATAGTGGCCAACCGCACCGGGACGTGGCTGCCGATTATCGTCGATGTGGAGGGGTACAAGGTGCGGCGGTACGAGGCCCTCCGGGCCCTGGCCGAGCGCATCGCCGGGCAGGTAGCGGCCCGGCAGCGGCCCTTCACCCTGGAACCCATGCCGGCCTACGAGCGGCGGATTATCCACCTGGCCCTGGCGGACTATCCCGGGGTGACCACGGAGAGCACCGGGATGGGCGAGGGGCGCAAGGTGGTCATCATGCCCCGGCAGTAACCGTCCCCGTTTGCTTTCTGCCCGGCCGGTGTGTTAACCTTTTACTGATAAAGGCGATGACGGAGCCGAGTAGGGGAGATACCGGCACTTAAGCGAGCCTGGTATGGTGCGAGCAGGCGTGCTGTCTCCCTGAAAATCCCTCCCGAGCCGCCAACCGAACGGTGGCCACGGCCACCCAGTAGGCCTGGCCGGTAGCGTCAACCGTTATCAAGGACGGGGGCATATCACCGGTGCCCTTAAAGGAGGGCCTCTGCCGCGGGCAGGGGAATTAGGGTGGTACCGCGGGTAATTTTAGTCCCGTCCCTAAGGGGGCGGGAGTTTTTATAGAAAGGATTTTAGCCGATGTTCCAACCGGTAAACAGTCGGGTCAGCTTCCCCAGGATGGAGGAGGCGATACTCCGCTGGTGGCGGCAAAACCGCATCTTCGAGCAGAGCCTGGCCGCCCGCCGGGGGGGGCCGCGCTTCGTCCTCTACGAGGGGCCGCCCACGGCCAACGGTAACCCGGGCATTCACCACGTGCTCTCCCGGGCCTTCAAGGATATCATCCCGCGCTACCAGGTGATGAAGGGCGGCTACGCCCCGCGCATCGCCGGCTGGGACACCCATGGCCTGCCGGTGGAGCTGGAGGTGGAAAAGGCCCTGGGTTTTACCAACAAGGCCGATATTGAAAAGTACGGCATCGATAAGTTCAACGCCCGCTGCCGGGAGAGCGTCTTCACCTATCTCAAAGAGTGGAACGCCATTACCGAGCGCATCGCCTTCTGGCTGGACCTGGAGCACCCCTACGTCACCATGGACAACGGTTACATTGAGAGCGTCTGGTGGGCCATCAAGCAGCTGTGGGACCGGGGGCTGGTCTACCAGGGGCACCGGGTGACCCCCCACTGCCCCCGCTGCGGCACCTCCCTGAGCTCCCACGAGGTGGCCCTGGGCTACCAGGAGGATACCGAGGACCCCTCGGTTTACATTCGGTTCCGACTTCGTGCGGATATACAATATGAGGGAGGCCCCAACAGCCT
>JAZDIY010000276.1:0-2082 GCA_043804445.1 Chloroflexota bacterium
ACAACCTCTCAGAATAGGATGATGCTTCTTAAAACATGGCGTTGACTTAAAGACGGAGATTGAGATTTGCTTAACAGGTCATTTAATGGAGGTTTGAAATGGCAGAAAAAGTGGTGCTGGCCTACAGCGGCGGCCTGGATACCTCGGTAGCCATCCGGTGGCTCCAGGAACATTACCAGATGGAGGTTATCGCCCTCACCGTTGACGTGGGCAACGAGCGTGATTTTTCCGCCGTCCGGGAGAAAGCCCTCAAGGTGGGGGCGGTCAAAGCCCTGGTGGCCGATGCCAAAGAGACCTTCGTCCGGGACTACGTCTTTCCCGCCCTCCAGGCCGACGCCATCTACGAAGGGCAGTACCCGCTGGCCACCGCCCTCTCCCGCCCGCTGATGGCCAGGCTGCTGGTGGAGGTGGCCACCCGGGAGGGGGCCACCACGGTGGCCCACGGCTGCACCGGCAAGGGCAACGACCAGGTAAGGTTCGAGGTGGGCGTTAACGCCCTCGCCCCGGACCTCAAAATCATCGCCCCCGCCCGGGAGTGGGGGATGACCCGGGAAGAGACCATCACCTACGCCGGGCGCCACGGCATCCCGGTACCCATCACCGTATCCAGCCCCTACTCCATCGACGAGTGCCTCTGGGGGAAAAGCATTGAGTGCGGCGTCCTGGAAGACCCCTGGGTGGAACCCCCCGCCGACGCCTTCACCTGGACCGCCGACCCGGCGGCCGCCCCGGACCAGCCGGGCTACCTGGAAATCGGCTTCGAGCGGGGCCTCCCCATCAGCCTGGACGGGCAAGCTCTGGGTGGCATCAGCCTGATTTCCCGCCTGAACGAGTTGGCCGGCCGGCACGGCGTGGGGCGCATTGACCACATCGAGGACCGGCTGGTGGGCATCAAGTCACGGGAGATTTACGAGGCCCCGGCGGCCACGGTGCTCCTCCAGGCCCACCAGGCCCTGGAGGCGATGACCCTCGCCAAGGAGCAGCTGCGCCTCAAAGCACGGGTGGCCCTGGAGTATGCCGACATCATCTACAACGGGCTGTGGTTTACCGCCTACCGCGATGACCTGGCCGCCCTGGTGCAGAGCTCGCAGCGCTACGTTACCGGCACGGTGCGGCTGAAGCTGTTCAAGGGGAGCTGCCGGGTGGTGGGGCGCCGCTCACCGTTTTCGCTCTACCGCCACGGCCTGGCCACCTATGACCGGGGCGACGAGTTCGACCAGAGCGCCTCCCCCGGTTTCATCCATATCTGGGGGCTGCCGGTGAGAACCCAGGCCCAGGTGCAGCCGCCCCAGAAAGGGCCGGAAGGACGGGCATGAGCCACATCCGGGGCCGTTTTCAGAAGGCCGCCGACAAGAAGGTGGCGGAGTACACCACCTCCCTCCCCTTCGACTGGCTCCTCTACCGCCACGACATCGCCGGCAGCACCGCCCACGCCCGGATGCTGGCCCGCCAGGGCATCATCACCGAAAAAGAGGCGGAGACCATCATCGGCGGGCTGGCCGCCATCAAGGGGGAAATCGAGCAGGGTAAGCTCCAGTTCCCGCCGGAGCAGGAAGACATCCACATGGCCATCGAGGCCCGGCTGCTGGAGAAGGTGGGGCCGGTGGGGGGCAAGCTGCACACCGCCCGCTCCCGCAACGACCAGGTGGCCCTGGACCTGCGGCTCTTCACCAGGGAAGCCATCGCCGACACTCTGGCCAAGATAAGAGGGCTGCAGCAGGCCCTGGTCGGCCTGGCCGAGGCCAACCAGGGGGTGATCATGCCCGGCTACACCCACCTGCAGCCGGCCCAGCCGGTGCTGCTGGCCCACCACCTGCTGGCCTACTTCGAGATGCTGCAGCGGGACGCGGGCCGCTTCCACGACTGCCTGGAGCGCACCGACGTCATGCCCCTGGGCAGCGGGGCCCTGGCCGGGGTGGCCTACCCCGTTGACCGCCAATTCCTGGCCCGGGAGCTGGGCTTCAGGCGGGTCAGCGGCAACAGCCTGGATGCCGTCTCCGACCGCGACTTCGCGGTGGAGTACGAGGCCGCCGCCAGCCTGGCCATGATGCACCTCTCCCGCCTGGCCGAGGCCAACCAGGG
>JAZDIY010000277.1:0-3864 GCA_043804445.1 Chloroflexota bacterium
ACTTGACAACCGCTTATTCTCCATTTATAATAGCCCCAAGAAGACCCCCCGGGCCCCTTCCTAACGTGCAAAACGCGAAGTCGTTTTTCTGTTTGAATCTCTTAGAGAACCTGTAGGGAACCTGGTTTTCCTGTATGTCTAAATACATCTTTGTTACCGGTGGTGTGGTTAGCTCCGTGGGGAAGGGTATCACCGTCGCTTCTATCGGGATGCTGCTTAAGGGACGGCAGGTCAGCGTGTCGGTGCAGAAGCTGGACCCCTACCTGAATGTTGACCCGGGGACCATGTCACCCTATCAGCACGGTGAGGTGTTCGTTACCCAGGACGGGGCCGAAACGGACCTGGACCTGGGGAACTACGAGCGGTTTATCGCCTGCGAGCTTACCGCCGAGTCCAACACCACCTCGGGCCAGATTTACAGTGCCGTTATCGGCAAGGAGCGGCGGGGCGATTTCCTGGGGGGCACCATCCAGGTGGTGCCGCACGTTACCAACGAGATAAAACAGAGCTTCCGGCAGCTGGCCCAGCGTTCCGGGGCGGAGGTGGTGATTGTGGAGGTGGGCGGTACGGTGGGCGATATTGAAGGCCAGCCCTTCCTGGAGGCCATCCGCCAGATGCGGAACGATGTGGGGCGGGACAACGTGCTCTATGTCCATGTAACCTACCTGCCCTTCCTGACCTCTACCAAAGAGCTGAAGACCAAGCCCACACAGCACAGCGTTAACGAGCTCCGCCGCATCGGTATCCAGCCCGATATCATCATCTGCCGCAGTGATTACCCCATCTCGGAGGGTATCCGGGACAAGATATCGCTGTTCTGTGATGTCCAGCGCCAGGCGGTTATCCCCCTGCCCACGGTATCCACCATCTATGAAGTGCCGCTGGTGCTGGAGGAGGAGGGGCTGGGCCGGCTGATTGTAGAGCGGCTGGGCCTGGATACCCGGCCGGCGGACCTGGACGAGTGGCGGGACCTGGTGGAGAGGCTGAAAACGCCCCACGAGCCGGTCAATATCGCCCTGGTGGGTAAATACGTGGAACTGCAGGACGCCTACTTCTCGGTCCGGGAGGCCCTGCACCATGCCGCCCTTTACCATGACCGGGAGCTTAATCTGCAGTGGGTGCACTCCGAGGACCTGGAAGATGACGATAAGGTCAATACCCGGCTGCGCTCCGCCCAGGGGATTGTGGTGCCGGGCGGTTTCGGCGTCAGGGGGATAGAAGGTATGATTAAGGCCGTCCGCTATGCCCGCGAGAACCATATCCCCTATCTGGGGCTGTGCCTGGGGATGCAGGTGATGGTCATTGAGTTTGCCCGCCATGCCTTGAGTTCGGACAAGGCTAACTCCACCGAGTTTGATGCCGATACTGTCCACCCGGTGATTGACCTCCTCCCCGAGCAGAAGGGGCGGGCGGACAAGGGGGGCACCATGCGCCTGGGGAACTACCCCTGCCAGCTGGTGCCGGGGACCCGGGCGGCCGCCGCCTACGGTAAGGCGGAGATTAACGAGCGCCACCGTCACCGCTACGAGTTCAATAACGAGTACCGCCAGTTGCTGGCCGATGCCGGCCTGGCTTACAGCGGCCTGTCCCCGGACGGGCGGCTGGTGGAGCTCTGTGAGGTCAAAGACCACCCCTGGATGGTGAGCTGTCAGTTCCATCCGGAGTTCTGCTCCCGCCCCAATAACCCCCACCCCCTGTTCCGTGATTTCATCGGGGCGGCCAAGGCGGTATGGCGCGAGGGGGACCAGCCGCCGCTACCCCTGCCCCCCAGTGCCGGAGGTTAGCATGCGTATCTTTCTCGATACCGCCAATATTGAGCAAATCAGGCAGGCGGCCCGGCTGGGTGTCATCAGCGGCATTACCACCAATCCCAGCCTCATGTCCCAGGAGAAGGCCACCAGCTACGAGGCCAGCATCAAGGAAATCTGCTCGGTCATCCCGGGGCCGGTCTCGGCGGAGGTGGTGGCCGATGAGGTCGGGCCGATGGTGGCCGAGGCGCGGCGTATCGCTGCCTGGGCCCCCAATGTGGTCATCAAAATACCGGCCACTATTACCGGCCTGGAGGTGACCTCCATACTGGCCCGGGAAGGTATCAAGGTTAACTTCACCCTCTGTTTTTCGCTGAACCAGGCCCTGCTCGGGGCGCGGGCGGGGGCGGCCTACGTCAGCTCCTTTGTCGGGCGGCTGGACGATGTCGGCCACGACGGCATGGCCCTGGTGCAGGACATGGTTGATGTTTTTGGCAAATATCAGCTGCCTACCGAGGTGATTGCCGCCAGCATCCGGCACCCGGCGCACTGCGTGGCGGCGGCCAAGGCCGGGGCGCACATCGCCACCGTACCCTACAGTGTGCTGATGCAGATGATCCGTCACCCGCTGACCGACGTGGGGGTGGCCCGCTTTCTGGCGGACTGGCAGAACTCCCCGGCGGCTAAGGGATAGGGCGGCCAGGATGTTGCCCGTTAACCGTGAGGATGAGGTCAAACCGATGAACATGACTGAACTGGAAAAAAAGTCAAAAGAAGAGCTGGTGGAGATGGCCCGGGAGGCCGGCATCAGCAATCCCACCCCGCTCAAGAAGCAGGATATCATCATGCGCCTGCTCCAGACCAGCGCCGAGCAGCAGGGCTACGTCTTCTGCGGCGGCATTATCGAGATTATGGGGGACGGCTACGGTTTCCTCCGGCAGAACACCCTGCTGCCCAGCGCCACCGATGTCTATGTCTCCCAGTCCCAGATACGCCGCTTCGGGCTGCGCACCGGCGACATGATTGTCGGCCAGGGCCGCCCGCCCAAGAACGGCGAGAAGTACTTCAGCCTGCTGCGGGTGGAGGCCATCAACGACCTCAATCCGGAGCTGGCCAAAGACCGGCCCCACTTCGGGGGGCTGACCCCCACCTTCCCCGACCGGCTGCTTGATCTGGAGATGGGGCCGGAGAACCTGTCCACCCGGCTGATAAACCTGGTCGCCCCCATCGGGCGGGGGCAGCGTGGCCTTATCGTCTCGCCGCCCAAGGCGGGCAAGACCATACTGCTGAAGGCCATCGCCAATGCCATCTCCACCAAGTACAGCGATATTCACATGATGGTCTGTCTCATCGGCGAGCGTCCGGAAGAGGTTACCGATATGAAGCGCTCGGTGCGGGGGGACGTTATCAGCGCCACCTTTGACGAGCCGGTGGAGAATCACGTCAGGGTGGCCGAGCTGGCCCTGGAGCGGGCCAAGCGGATGGTGGAAAGCGGCAACGACGTGGTGGTGCTGCTGGACGGCATCACCCGGCTGACCCGTTCCTACAACCTGGCCATGCCTCCCAGTGGGCGTACCCTCTCCGGCGGCATTGACCCGTCCGCCCTTTACCCGCCCAAGCGCTTCTTCGGGGCGGCCCGAAATACGGCGGAGGGCGGCAGCCTGACCATCATCGCCACCTGTCTGGTGGATACCGGCAGCCGCATGGACGAGCTGATTTATGAGGAGTTCAAGGGCACGGGCAACATGGAGCTCCACCTTGACCGCCGCCTGGCCGAGCGCCGCGTCTTCCCGGCCATGGATATCGAGCGCAGCGGCACCCGGCGGGAGGAGCTACTGCTGGGTGAGACTACCATCAAGCAGGTCTGGCTGCTGCGGCGCATGGTCTCCATGATTGCCTCCGACTCGGTCAATTTCACCGAGACCACCGAGCGGCTGCTGGACCGGCTGGCCAAGACCAGGAACAACGAGGAGTTCCTGGCCGGCCTGAGCAAGGGGGTATAGCCACCGCTCTGCCCCTCGCCGGGCCCCGGTGCCTTCCCCGGCCGCCGGTGGCAGGGTGTGCTGTACCGCTCTTAAAACCGCTGTCCCGGCCCGGCCAGCGGTCCTTTTTTCCG
>JAZDIY010000278.1:0-5036 GCA_043804445.1 Chloroflexota bacterium
AGTTTTTGTCCGGGAGGGGCAGCGAAAACCGCCGGTCAGTGCCAGTCAACCAACGGGGCAATCTATACCCGTGCCGCAAAGTGGTTTCGACATACGGTTCAAGATATTTCTGGTGATATTAGCTATTTTCATGCTGGGTAACTCCAGCGATTTCTTCGTCATCCTGCGGGCCCAGTCCCTGGGGGCATCGGTCTTCCAGGTAACCCTGATGCTGGTGCTGCTGAACCTGGCCTACGCCGCCTTCTCCCTGCCGGCGGGGCGGCTCTCGGACCGGTGGGGTCGGCGGGGGGTTATCGTCCTGGGCTGGCTCATCTATGCCCTGGTCTATCTCGGCTTCGCCGTGGCCTCCCGCCCGTGGCAGGTGTGGCTGCTCTTTGCCGTCTACGGGGTCTATTACGGGGTGGTGGAGGGGGTGGTTCGGGCCATGGTGGCTGACCTGGTAACCGAGGCGAAACGGGGCACCGCCTACGGGCTTTACCACGGCGTGGTAGGCTTCGCCCTGCTGGCGGCCAGCCTGCTGGCGGGCTGGCTCTGGCAGGCGGTCAGCCCGGCGGCCCCCTTTTACCTGGGGGCGGCCCTGGCCCTCGCCGCCATGCTGGGGATGGCGGCCTTCCTCAAGGCTTAAGCCCGGGAAACAGAAAGGGGCAAAGGGTTTCCCCTTTGCCCGCTTTACATGGGGTCCTGCGGTTGGCGGGAACAGCAGGACACTAGGACGCTATTCTAGCACGATATTATCGATAAGTCTAGTCCGCCCGATTTTTACCGCCAGCGAGACCAGAGCGGGGGGGGCGACCCGTTCCAGCTCCGCCAGGGTGGCGGCATCGGCCAGGCTGACGTAGTCGATGCTGGCCAGCGGTTCTTGCTCAATCAGGGCGGTCATCTCCCGGCGCAGGCGCCCGGCATCGGTCTCGCCCTGCTGCCACCGCTCCCGGGCCAGGCAGAGGGCCCGGTAGAGCACGGTGGCCGCCCGGCGCTCCTCCGGGCTGAGGTAGCTGTTGCGGCTGCTCATGGCCAGGCCGTCGGGCTCGCGCACCGTGGGCAGGGTGACTACGGCCAGGTTCATGTCCAGGTCGGCAACCATCTTGGTGATGACGGCGGCCTGCTGGGCGTCCTTCTGCCCGAAGTAGGCCCGGCCGGGCCGGACGATGTTGAACAGCTTGGCCACCACCGTGGTGACCCCACGGAAGTGTCCCGGGCGGGCCGCCCCTTCCAGCGGGCGGGTGATGGTGCCCACCTCTACCCAGCTATCGAACTGCGGCGGGTACATCTCGGCATTGGCGGGCATGAAGACCACATCGGTGCCGGCCTGCTCCAGCATAGCCAGGTCGCGCTGGAGGTCGCGGGGGTAGCCGGCTAAGTCTTCCCGGGGGCCGAACTGGGTGGGGTTGACGAAGATGCTGACCACCACCGAGGCGTTTTCCGCCCGGGCCTGCCTCACCAGTGAGAGGTGCCCCTGGTGGAGATAGCCCATGGTGGGCACCAGGCCCACCGGCTCGGCTAACCTGAGCCTCTGGCTCTTCATCCCGGCGATGGTCTCGATAACTTTCATGGTCTTACCGCTAAGTATATTATATTCCGGCGGGCCGGTCACCCGGTCTTGACTGGAGGGGTGGTGAGCATGGAGATGGTGGATACCAGGCCCAGCCCGGCGAAGACCAGCCAGATGCCCTGGTAGCTGCCCCAGGTATCAAAGACCCAGCCGGCGATGGGGGGCCCGGCCACGTTACCCAGCATGTTGATGCCCATAATCAGACCGAGCAGCGTGCCGAACTGGGCCCGGCCGAAGAACTCCCTGACCAGTGATGGTCTCATGGCGCTGTTGCCCCCGTAGCCGGAGCCGAACAGAATGAGGAAAGGTATCAGCAGCCAGGCGGCCCGGTCGGCATAGGCGAAGCAGAGGATGCCCAGGGCCATCATGATGAAGCCGCCGGCGGTAACCGCTTTCCGGCTGAATTTATCGCCGAGCCAGCCCATGCTGAGGCGGCCGCCGATGCTCACCACCGGGATGCCGGTGGCCACCAGGCCCGAGGTAGACCGGGCGATGTTGAGGCTGCTGAGGTAGGGCATGACGTGGGTGACTAAGGCCGCCACCAGCAGGATGTGGATGGTATAGGCCAGGGTGATATGCCAGAAGGTGCCGGACTTGAGGGCCTGTCTCACCCGGATGTCTATCTCCGCCGGTGGCAGCGGGTCAGGCCCGCTGGTCACCACCGCGCTGGCTTTGGCCGCCCCGTCTGGCAGGTAGCCGTAGTGCTCCGGCTTATGGCGTACCAGCAGCGACAGCGGTAGTACCACGGCCAGCATCCCCAGGCTGATGATGACCACCGTCAGGCGCCAGTCATATTTGTCGATGAGGGCGACCATCAGGGGGACGACCAGGCCGCCGAAGCCGAAGCCGGAGATGGCGATACCGCTGGCCAGCCCCACCCTCCGGTGGAACCAGTTGGCCACCGCCGTCATCAGCACCGTCATGCTGCAGCAGCTCATACCGATGGATACCAGGAAAAAGGCGACGTAGAACATGCCCAGGGAGTTTACCTGGCTGAGCAGGAACAGGCCGCCGGCCAGGGCAAAGGCCCCCATGAATAACAGCCTTCTCGGTCCCCAGCGGTCGGCCAGGGTGCCCATGATGGGGGCCAGCAGGCTGGACTCCAGGCCGCGCAGCGAGGCGGCCAGCGAGACCTGGGTGTAGCTCCAGCCGAACTCGGCCACGATGGGCTCGAACATGGTGGTGAAGCCGTAGAAGACGACGCCGCCGACGTAGAGGGCGACGAAGAAGGCGGCGGTCACCACCCACCAGCCGTAGAATACCCTGGAGAAAGGCCACTGCCGGCGCATCCTGAATAGACCAGTCCTCTGATAATACCGGGGGTGTGTGGGTGCCCTGACCCCGGCGCTAGACCATAGTAGCAGTATCCGGAGCGGGGCGCAAGCACGGCAAAGTCGTTTGCAGCCGGTGTAGCGGGGTGGGCGGCGGGGCTATTTCAGCTCGGCCAGTATGCCTTCGTCGATGGCGGCGCTGTGCTGGTCGGTGGGGAAGCTGCCCTCCCTGACCTCCTGGTGGTACTGCTGCACCGCCCCGCGGATGATGTCCGCCAGCTTCACGTACTGCTTGGCGTGCTTGGGCACGAAGTCGGCGAACGAGCCCAGGATGTCGTTAATCACCTGCACCTGGCCGTCGCAGCCGGCCCCGGCCCCGATGCCGATGGTAGGGATGCTGATTTTCTGGCTGATGAGGCTGGCCAGCTGGCGGGGGACGGTCTCCATGACGATGGCAAAGGCCCCGGCCTGCTCCAGGGCCAGGGCGTCTTCCAGCAGCCGTTTGGCGGCCTCCGGCGTCTTCCCCTGCAGCTTGAAGCCGCCGAACTGGTGGATGGACTGGGGGGTCAGGCCGATGTGGCCCATCACCGGCATACCGCACTCCACCATCCGTTTCACCTTCTCCGCCACAGTCACGCCGCCTTCCAGCTTGATGGCCTGGGCCCCGGCCTCCTGGATGAAGCGGGCGGCGTTGCGGAGGGCGTCTTCCACGCTGACGTGGTAGGTCATGAAGGGCATGTCGCCGATGACCATGGCCTGTTTACTGCCCCGCACCACGGCCCGGGTGTGATGGAGCATCTCCGCCATGGTGACCGGGATGGTGGACTCGTAGCCCAGCACCACCATGCCCAGGCTGTCACCGACCAGTATCAGCGGTATGCCCACCTCGTCCACGATGCGGGCGGTGGAGTAGTCGTAGGCGGTGAGCATGGTGATTTTCTCACCCCTGGCCTTCATTTCCTTTATCTGGTTGATGGTGACGCGCATCGGCTTCTCCACCTTTATAAGGGCAGGGCGGCCACGGCGCCGCTGACCTCGGTGATGGCGTTCTGGCGGTCAACATGGACCACCCTGGGGCTGATTTGATGGGCCTCGGCCTCGTCCACGTGGCAGTAGGTCAGGATGATAACCCGGTCACCCTTGGCGGCCAGCCGGGCGGCGGCCCCGTTGAGGCCGATGACGCCGCTGCCGGCCTCACCTTCAATGGCGTAGGTGGCGAAGCGGGCCCCGTTGTTGATGTTCAGTATCTGCACCTGCTCGTAGGGGAGGATGTCGGCGGCCGCCAGCAGCTGGCGGTCAATGGTGATGCTGCCCTCGTAGTCAATGTTGAGCTGGGTGACGCTGGCCCGGTGGATTTTGCTCTTGAGCATTATTCGCATAGACTTTTACCCCCCCAAAACTAGTCTAAAATAGCCCTTAATTCCTGGGCCTGATTTTCACTAATTCTGCCCTTGGCCACGGCAATGGGAACGGTCTGCCGCCCGAGCTCCTTGTAGGTGGAGAGCAGTCCGGGGGCGGCTTTGTCCAGGGCCTCAAGGTGCTTGCGGACAGTCCCGGTATCGCCGCGGGCGATTGGCCCGGTAAGGCAATTGGGTATGCCGATGGTGTCAATATTATTAAGCGTGCCGCGCAGCAGCGGCAGGAGCGCCCGGGTAGCTTCGTTAGGGGGGACGGAGAAGGTCTGCCATAAATCTGTGGAGAGCTTTACCAGGGTTACCAGGTAGTTGCAGGCAATGACGGCGGCGGCGTGGTAGACCACCTTGTCGCTCGCCTTCAGCTCTATGGAGTGGCCGCCGATGGCGGTGGCCATTTCTTTGAGGGTGCCGAGCAAGGGCTCACCGGCTTCCATGGCGAAGGTGGTGCCGGGTATGTTTTCGATGGCCTGTTTCACACCGGCGAAGGTCTGCAGGGGGTGGAAGCAACCCACCATAGCCCCCGCCTGCCGGGCCGGCTCGAGGACAGCCGTGGAATCAGCGCCGGAGCAGTGGATAACGCTTTGGCCGGCGCGCCAGCGTACCTCGGACGCCACCATGCCGATTACATCATCGGGGGTGGTAATGAAGACGAAATCGGCGGCATCGGCTACCGGCTGGTTGCTGCCGAAGGCGCGGCAACCTCTGACCATCCCGGCCAGGCTTTGCGCCGAGGTCGGCGTACGGCTGGAGGCAGCGACGACTTTATAGCCCTTGCTACTGAGCAGAACCGCCAGCGCCGTG
>JAZDIY010000279.1:0-2143 GCA_043804445.1 Chloroflexota bacterium
CGGCCAGTTCGATGAAGAGCCGGATGGTGCGGGTATTGTCAACGCAGGCGCCAACGGGCAGCACCGGCGGTATGCCCTTTTCCCGGCAGACCTCCTTCAAACCGAAACCGGCCAGCTCAGCGGCTGCCGGGTCGCACAGCCCGGCATTGAGCAGGGCCTGAGAGCCGCAGCCGGTAGTCGTCACCAGTATGTTATTTTCGATGAGCCTGCGGGCGATGGTCACATGGCTGCTTTCGTAGGGTACCTTGGTGTTGTTGCAGCCGACGATAGTAACAATGCCCCTTATTTGCCCCGATTGTAAAAGCTTGAGCAGGCTGGCCCGGCCGCCGAATTTCTCCAGGATCGCTTCCAGGCTGAACCCGGCCATGGCTCTGGATTTGACATCGGGGATTTTTATCTTGCTCCGGTCACGGCGCCCGTAGGTGCTCACGGTCGTCCGGGCTATCTCCATCGCCATTTCGTCGGCACGGAGCGGGTCGAAGGGCAGGTGAGTGGCCCCGGGAATACGGTTAGAATCACTGGTGGTAATAATCTCCGTACCGAAGCAATCAGCGACGTTCTTTAGCCCCGGCAGGACACACTGCATATCGACGATAACCGCGTCCACCGCCCCGGTGCCGACCAGCAATTCCTGCCCCAGGATGTTAGCCGCAGAAGGTACGCCATACCGGGCTAAAAGCTCAAGACCGGTGCAGCACATGCCGGCAAGCTGTATACCTTTAGCCCCCTGCTTTGTGGCAAGCGCCCGGATTTCCGGGGAGTTTATCTTTTCCAGTACCTTTTCCACCATGGTCGGCGAATGTCCGTGGACAAGGATATTAACGTGGTCCGCCTTCAATATTCCGTAATTTACCTCAGCCGTCCGCGGCGCGGGAACGCCGAAAAGCATCTCGGTGGCCAGCGACGAGCCGAAGAGCGTGCTCCAGCAATAGGCCAGCGCCGTGCGCAGTTCCTGCCGGGCGAGGTCATGCCAGTCAGAGTCGCCGCCGAGAGTTGTCCGGTGGAGTGATTCAAACACTTCGTACATGGCGCTGCGCGGCATGATGCCGAGGCGGCGCCATGTCTCGATACGCTCCTTCGGGGCGAACGCCAGCATGGTCTTCATCTCTCCCGGCTCTATACGGGAGAGGTCCTGCATCAGACTCCGCGCGGCTTCTCCGGCCAGATGCCCGGTAGTTTTCCCTCCGGTCTCCATCCCCATACGCTGGGCCAGGTCTTTAATCCTGGACTCACCCGCGAACCGGTACGCCGTTTTCTCCTCGGCGGTGAGGATAGCCGTCTCGATAACCTCCCGGGCATGTTGCCCGTGGGCGGCACAGCCGGCCGCCAGGCCCCGCAGCAGGTTACCCATCACCACCGTATTCTGGTCGGCCCCGCAGATGCCCCGGAGCTTTTTGGGACCTCCCACCCGGCAAGGACCCCAGAGACAACGCTGGCAGCAGATACCCCGCAGGCCGAAATGGCATTGCGGCTGCTGTGCGGCGTGGCGGTCAAAGCAGGTCTCGATACCTTCGGCCTCCAGTCTCGCCATTACCTCACGGGTAGCCGGGTTGGGCGTCATTTTTTTTACATCGTCCCTGTCCGGCATCTCCGCGTTCAATATCGGGTAGAAGTACTTCATCTCATCCTCCTAAATCTGGACAACGAAAGGCTTTTCCCGCCGGAGCTTGAACTCCTCGTATATCTTCTCTTTGACTCTCAGGAAGTCCAGGTCCATCCTGTCCCGGGGATGGGGGAGGGGAACGGGAATACCGCACTGGATATGTCCCGGCCGGGGCGACATGATGGCGATACGGTCGGCCAGGAAGACCGCCTCGTCGATGTCGTGGGTAACCAGGATGATGGTACGGGGACTTTCCCTCCAGACCTTGAGCAGCTCATCCTGCAGGGCCATCTTGGTGAAAGCGTCCAGCGAGCCGAACGGCTCATCCAAGAGCAGCACGGCCGGCTCGTTGGCCAACGCCCGTGCCAGGGCCACACGCTGCGCCATGCCCCCGGAAAGCTGGTGGGGGTAGGCGTCCTCAAAGCCATCCAGCTCCACCATTTTAATCAGTTTGGCCACCCTGTCCCCGATGAAATTCCCGGGGATATCCAGCCGCTTCTTCCTGGCCTCCAGCCCGAAGGCGATGTTCCCCCGGACCGT